>NZ_BBWL01000051.1:0-108400 GCF_001463785.1 Aureimonas sp. AU40 | reverse complement strand
CGCCTGCGCGTTTCCGGCACGGGCGCCTATGAAGGCGCGGCGGCCACCGCCGATCCGGCCGACACGCGCGCCCGCATCGACGCGCTGATGGCCGCGACCGCGGCGTTCCACCGAAGCTTGCGCGCGCGCGTCGGGCCGAAGCGCCCGCTGATCCTGACGGCGGGCGGCTCGGTCTTCTTCGATCTCGTCCTATCGGGCCTGCGCGAGGTGTTGGCGGGCGACCCCGCGACAAGGCTCGTCCTTCGCAGCGGCGCCATCTTCTTCCACGATCACGGCATCTACGAGCGCGGCATGGTGGCTTTGGATGCGCGCGCCGGTCTGGTCGTGGGCGGCGCGGCGGTTTCGGCCGCGCAAGGCTTCCGCCCCGCGCTGCGCGTCTGGGCCGAGATCCTGTCGGTGCCGGAGCCGGGGCTCGCCATCGCGGGCATGGGGCTGCGCGACGTCGCGATCGACCAAGGCCTGCCCACGCCTCTCCATAGCTTTCGCGACGGGGTGCCGACGCCAAGCGCGGAGGGCGCGAGCGTGCTTCGCCTCAACGATCAGCACGCGTTCCTGGCGATCGGGGAGGGCTGCGACATCCGGCCGGGCGATGTGGTCGAATTCGGCCTGTCGCATCCCTGCACCTGTCTCGACCGGCATGCCATCCTCTACGAACTGGTGGAGGACGGCGCGGTCGCCGGGGCCTTGGCCCTGCGCTTCGGCTGAGAGGACGGGAGGCGGCCATGCAGAAATCGATCTGGACCTATGCCTGGGACATTCAGGATGTCGGCCTGCCCGCTTTCCTGCGCGACGTGACGGAGCGCGCTGGGCTGAACATGGTGAGCCTCGCCACGTCCTATCACGCGGGCCGCTTCCTTCAGCCGCGCAGCCCCGTCCGAAAAGCCTATTTTCCCGAGGACGGGACGATCTACTACCGGCCCGACCGCGCGCTCTGGTCCGACGCTCCGATCCAGCCGCTCGTTGCCCGCAATCTGGAGGAGGGCGGCGACATGCTGGCGGCGCTCTGCCGGGCGCGCGACGCCGGCGGACCGGCCGTTTCGGCCTGGACCGTGTGCCTGCACAATACGCGGCTCGGGATGCTGCATCCCGGCGAGGTCACGCGCACGGCCTTCGACGATCCTAATTATTACGCGCTCTGCCCGTCGAGTCCGGCCGCCCGCCGCTATGTCACGACCCTGGTGCGCGACATCACGACCGGCTACCGGCCCGATCGGCTGGAACTGGAAAGCCCGAACTTCATGGGCTTCGCCCATGGCTACCACCACGAGAAGGACGGGCTCGGGCTCCTGGCGGAGGACGAGTTCCTCCTGTCGCTCTGCTTCTGCCGGCATTGCGAGGCGAGGGCCGGGCGCGCCGGCGTCGATATGCCCGCCGCTCGCGCCGCCGTGCGCGGCTTCATCGCGGAGGCCTGCGAGCGCGAGATCCCGCAGGCGCGATGGCCGGACTTTTCCGAGCGCGGGATCGACGCCTTCGAGGGCTGGCCGGCGCTCCACGAATTCCTCCGTTGGCGGAGCGAACCCGTCACGAGCCTCCTCGCCGACATCAGGGAGGCCGCCCATCCCTCCACCCGGATCGTGCTGGTCGACCTGCCCGAAGCCTGGGTCGGCGGCGTCGATCTCGCGGCGGCCGCGCGCATTCTCGATGGGCTTCTGCTGTGCGCCTACGACCGGACCCCGGCCGCCGTTTCGCAACTGGCCCTACAGGGCCGGGCGCTGGTCGGGCCGGACGGCTTTCTTGGACTCGGCTATCGCCTGTTCTATCCCGAAATGACCGGGGCACCAGACCTCGCCACGCGGGTCGAGGCCGCTTTCGAGGTCGGTGTCGACGGGCTCAACTTCTACAATTACGGCCTCGTGCCCGCCCGCCGGCTCGACTGGATCGCGTCGGCGCTGAGGAGTGTATGAGCCAGCTTCGTCCTTTTCGGGAAGGGCTGGCCCTTGTCCATCCGATGTCTTGAGGCCAAGCGCTCCTGAACCGATGGCCTTGGCTCAGGCAGCCCGCATGGCGATCGTCGTGTCGTTCTGGCGATAGTGGAATTTGGCGTCGATCGGGCCCGCCGTGTTCAACAGGGTGGCGGCGAGACGCTGGGGCACGAAGATGTCGGCCAAACTCTGCAGGATGCCGTTCTCGAAGCGTCGGTGAGACTCCTAAGTCTCATGGACGCTGATTGCGAGCCGAAGGTTCGCACCCCCGCCGGTTGTTCAGGACGAAGCCTTCTCAAAGTCGGCCCTGGGTCCTAGATTGGCTTGGCCAGCAGATATAGAGCCCATGCCCAAGCGTCTCCTGAACGACCACCTGTCGCATCTTCTTTCTCAAGCCAATCGACAGATGATGCGTCGGCTGGCGGCCGAAGGCGTTCCCGTCGATCAGTGGCGCGTGATGAAGGCATTGTCGGAGCGGCAGGGCCTGACGATGGGCGCGATCGCGGAGGAGCTCGGGTTGAATGCGCCCACGGCGACGAAGCTGATCGATCGCATGGTGCAGGATGCGCTGGTCTATCGCGCGCCCGATCCGGCGGATCGGCGCCGCATCCTCGTCTTCCTGTCCGCCAAGGGCACGAGCCTTCTCGACACGCAAAGCCGACAGGTCAGCGAGCACGAGACCTGGGTCGAGGAGACCTACGGCAACGACGACGCGAAACGACTGAAGGAAATGCTGGAAAGCTTCCTTCAAAGGCTGTCCTGACGGCTCCGTCGTTCGATCGACAAAATCAGGCCGCTTCGCCGCCGCTCCGCCCTGAATCCAGGACCTCCGCCGCCCGCTCGGCGACGAGGATCACCGTGGCGTTGAGATTGGCGGAAATCATCCGGGGAAATACGGAAGCGTCGGCGACGTGAAGCCCATCCAGCCCTCGCACGGCGAAGGTTCGGGGATCGACCACGGCCTCGTCGTCCGTTCCCATCCGGCATGTGCTCGACGGGTGGTAGAGCGAGGTGCAATGGCCTCGCACATGCCAGGCGATCTCCGCGTCCGTGCGGCATTCGGCGGACGGGGTAAGTTCGCGATCGATCACATCCTTCAGCGGGGACGCGGCGGCGATCTCGCGGTTGATCTTCACGCCCTCGACCAGGGTCGCCAAGTCCCCGCCTGTCGGATCGGACGAGAAGTAGCGCGGGTCGATCGCGGGGGCCTCCAGCGGATCGGCCGATCGCAGGCGGATCTCGCCCCGGCTTTCTGGGCGCTGCAGCGTCGCATAGAGCGAAAACCCCGATCCGTGGTGGAGAAAGCGCGAATAGTCGCGGTGCGCGCTGGCCACGCCATAGAGCTGGATGTCCGGTTCGACGTCCGGACGCGATCGGACATGCCCGCCCGCCGACACCCAGTTCGATGTGCGCGGTCCCGTCCGGCTTCTTGTCCATTCGTCCAGCGATTGGGCGAGATCGGCCTCGCTCATCGCGCCCCATCCGATCGGTCGGTTGGCCGCGAAGGAGATCACGACGTTCGGATGATCCTGAAGGCTCTTGCCGACGCCGGGGAGATCGTGAACGGGCGCGACCCCGACCGCCCGAAGCTCGTCGGCAGGCCCGATCCCGGAGAGCATGAGGAGGTGCGGCGAGGCGATGGCACCGGCCGACAGGATGACCTCCGAGGCGGCATAGGCCAGCTGGGGGCGCCCCCCTTCAAGATACTCGACGCCGACCGCGCGGCCGTTCTCGACGAGAATTCGGGTCGTCAGAACACCCGTCGCGACCGTCAGCCCCGGCCGGGCGAGGGCCGGCTCCAGATAGGCCTTGCCCGTGCCGAAGCGCTCGCCATAGCGGGTCGTTGTCTGGAAGAAGCCGACGCCGGCCTGGGAAGCGCCGTTGAAGTCGGGATTGCGGGCATGGCCGGCGGCCATGGCGGCGGCGAGCCAGAGATGTTCTCCCTCGTCCGTATGCGGGGGGTCCTCGACGTCGAGCGGTCCGTCGGCGCCGTGCAGCGGGTCGTTGCCGAGACGGCGATTGCGCTCGAAACCGACGAATCCCGGCAACACGTCGCACCATCCCCATCCCGGGCAGCCCATGGCCTCCCAACCGTCATAGTCGGATGGAAGCCCCCGCATGTAGATCATCGCGTTGAGCGCGCCGGAGCCGCCGATCATACGGCCGCGCGGCCAGAAGATGCGCCGGCCTCGACAGCCCGGCTGGGGCTCGGTGTGGTAGCCCCAGTCGACGGACGTGTCGAACATCGTCGTCCAGTCGGACGGGATCCGCGAGGCAAGTGGCGGCGGGCCGCCGGCTTCGAGGAGGAGAATGCGCCGATCGGGATCTTCCGAAAGGCGCCCGGCGAGCACGCAGCCCGCCGAGCCCGCGCCGACAATGATCGTGTCGTACATCGCTGCGTCCGGTCCTATTTGGCGAAGAGCTCGTCTGCGGTGACCAGGACGACCTCCGCCGCCAGGATGGGCTTGGCGATGGCGAAGAAGCGCGCGACGGCGGGCGAGGCATTGTGCCTCGCCATCGCCGCCTCGTCCGCGAACCGCTCGTAGGTGGTGAAGAGAGCGGGATCGGCGGGGTCCTGGGAGACGAAGAATCCGACCGTGTCGGGTTCGCTCGCGCGGACATGCGCGGCAACCTCGAGCAGGGCGCTGCGCATCGTCTCCTCCTGGCCCGGCTTGACCCGGATCACGGCGCTGATCGACTTCATCGCCCCGCCTCAGAAGCTCTTCCAGTCGCCTTCGGCCTCGAAGGCCGCCGCCGCCTGGTAGATCGTCGCCTCGGAATAGTCCTTGCCGGTCAGCATCAGCCCGACGGGCAGCCCATCCACGAGGCCGCAGGGGATCGACATCGAAGGATGCCCGGTCACGTCCATCGGGGAGGTCGCCGACACCATCTCGAAGGCCCGCACGACCACCTCCTCCAACGGGGCGTCCTTGCCGGGGATCGGCGTGGCGACGCAGGGAAGCGTCGGGCACAGAAGAAGATCGTAGGAGGCGAAGACCGCCTCGTAGGCCGCCTTCATCTGGCGTGCGAGATTCTGGGCCTTGCCGTAGTACCGTCCGCGATAATGGGTCAGGCCCCATTGGCCCACCAGCATCGAGAGCTTGAGCGTCTTGGAGAGCTCGTCGGCCCGGTCGCGCCAGGCGGCGTGGGCGTCCATCAGCCCGACATCGTAATAACCCTTCCAGTTGAACCCCATGCCGTTGCCGAACATCATCTGCATGGTCAGGCCTTCCAGCCCGATCGGGTTCCAGACGGCGGCCGTCAGCCTGTGTTCGGGGATCGAGACCTCCTCGACGACCGCCCCCATGGCCTCGAGGCGCGCGGCTCCGGCCCGCACTTTGTCGGCCACCGCCGCCTGCATGCCGGGTATTTCGAAGCCTTCCTTCAGGATCCCGATCCTCAGGCCCTTGGCGCCCTTGCCGAGCGCCTCGGTGTAGGACGAGACCTTGGGGGCGTATTGGCGGGGGTCCATGCCGTCGGGCCCGGCCAGGACTTCGAGCAGCAGAGCGTTGTCGGCGACGTTGGCCGTCATCGGACCCGTATGGTCGATCGTGGATTCGATCGGCATGACGCCGGTATAGGGCACGAGTCCGTGCGTGCCCTTCATTCCGTAGACGCCGCAATAGGAGGCGGGGATGCGGATCGAGCCGCCCTGATCGCCACCGATGGCCATATCCACCTCGCCCGCCGCCACCAGCGCACCCGACCCCGAGGAGGAGCCACCGGCCGAATAGCCATGCTTGTGCGGATTGTGGACGGGGCCGGGGTCGGACGTGTGGCTGCCGCCCGAAAGGCAGAAATGCTCGCAGACCGCCTTGCCCATGATCGTGGCCCCGGCGTCCAGCATGCGGGTGACGATCGTGGCGTCGGCAAGGGGGATGAAGCCTTCCAGCGTCGCCGCGCCGTTCATCATCGGCACGCCCGCCAGAGAGACATTGTCCTTCAAGGCGACGGTCTTGCCCGAGAGCTTGCCCTCGGGCGCGCCCTTCACCTCGCTCTTGTAGTACCAGGCGCCAAGCCTGTTCTCCTCGCCCACCGGCCGGTAGCCCGGCGTGCGGGGATAGCGCACCGGCGGCACGAAGTCGGGCAGGGCGTCGACCGTGTCGTAGGCGTCGAAATTGGCCTGCATCAGCTTGAGATAGGAGCCGGCCTCCTCCGGCGTCATGGTCATGCCGAGGCTGTCGGCGAGCGCCAGGACCTGGTCTGCATTCGGGCGGGTGATGGGCATGCGGCCTCCTTCTCGCGGTGTGCGAGCTTGACGGGATGGGGTTGGGACGGGCGCCGGGCTCGCGGAGCGCGGCGGTGACGGGATCAGGCGGCGGCCATGCCGACGCGCCCGGCCAGGAGATCCTGGCGGCTGACCTCGCCGGTGATGCGGCCCTTGGTGATGCCGAGGACCCGGTCGGAGAGCGAGGTGATGAATTCGAGGTTCTGCTCGACGATGATCATCGAGAGGCTCCAGCGCTGCTTGAGACCGAGCAGGGTCTCGATGATCTCCTCGATGATCGAGGGCTGGATGCCCTCGGTCGGCTCGTCCAGCAGGATCAGCTTCGGCTTGGTGCAGAGGCAGCGCGCGAGCGCCAGAAGCTGCTGCTCCCCGCCCGACAGCGCGCCGCCGCGCCGGTCGAGGAGACGCACCAGACGCGGGAAATCCGTCAGCACGTCTTCGATGACCGCCGGGTCCTCGCGTTTCGAACTCGCCAGCCCCATGCGCAGATTCTCGCGCACCGTGAGCGTGGGAAAGATCTCGCGCCCCTGCGGCACGAGGCCGAGGCCGAGGCGCGAGCGGCTGTGGGTCGATCGCTTCGTGATGTCCTCGCCGTTGAAGCGGACCGAGCCGCCGGTGGCGGCGAGTTGCCCCATCAGCGTCTTCATCAAAGTCGTCTTGCCCATGCCGTTGTGGCCGAGAATGCCGAGGAACTCGCCCTGCGCCATGTGAAAGTCGATGCCGGTCAGGATCGGGACGCGCCCGTAGCTGGCCTTGAGGCCGGAGACGTCGAGAAGCGCTTGCATCAGGCGGCCACCTTCTTGCCGAGATAGACGTCGCGAACGCGGGTGTCGGCCAGGACCTTGTCGATCGTGTCCTCCATCATGATCCGGCCCTGATGGAAGACCGTGACCGTCCGGGCGATCATCTTGATGAAGGCCATGTCGTGCTCGACCACGACGATGGCCCGCGTGAGATTGATCTCGTGGATGATCTCCGCCGTGCGATGGGTTTCCTCGTCCGTCATGCCGGCGGCGGGCTCGTCCAGGAGAATGAGCTCGGGATCGCCGGCGAGCACAGTGCCGATCTCGACCCATTGGCGCTGGCCGTGCGACAGCTGGCCGACGATGGCGTTCGCCTGAGGGCCGAGGCGGATCTTCTCCAGGATCTCGTCCACGATCGGGTTGATCCTGCGCGGCGTGGCCTTGCGGCGGGCCGCCAGCCAGATGTTCTCGCGCACCGTGAGGCCGTTGAAGACGTTGGGCACCTGCGTCTTGATGCCGATGCCCATGCGGGCGATCTCGTGCGAGGCCTTTCCCGCGACCGGCTGCCCGCGAAAGGCGATGGTGCCGGCGCTGGGGACGAGCTGCCCGGTGAGCATCTTGAAGAAGGTGCTCTTTCCCGCCCCGTTGGGGCCGATCAGGCAGCGAAGCTCCATCTCGCCGAGCGTGAAGTCGACCCCGTCATTGGCGACGACGCCGCCAAAGCGCATCGTCAGGCCTTGCGTCTGCAGAAGCGGAACGAGGGTGCTCATCTCACTTGGCTCCAGCGGCATGGGGTTCGCTCGCCAGCGCCTTGGCGTCCCGGCGCGGCCGGCCCAAGCGCGCGAGGCGCAGGAGCCCGTCGCGGATCGTCGGCACGATGCCTTGCGGCAGGAGCAGGACGAAGGCCACGAGAATGACGCCGAGCACCAGATTGGCGTTGAACGCCTGCTGCGAGCCGATCTGGCTGACGAGATACTGGATGAGGAAGCAGCCGACGATCGGCCCGAGCAGCGTGCCGAGCCCGCCGATCGTGATCCAGATGATGATCTCGGCCGAGATCGAGAGGGAGAAGATCGTGGGTCCGACGAAGGCGCCCCAATTGACGTAGAGCGCGCCCGCGAGCCCGGCGACCGCCCCCCCGACGACGAAGACGCCGAGCTTGATGATGCGCGGATCGTAGCCGAGCAGGGCGGCACGCGTCTCGTTTTCCCGCACGGCGACGGCGACGCGGCCGAAGGAACTGGCCAGAAGAAGCCGCAGGAGAAGATAGACGCCGATCAGCGCGCCCGCCGTCACCCACCACGAGGCCTCCGGCGATAGGATGTCGCTGGGGCTATAGGGCATGTTGAAGGTCGGCACGGCCGGGATTCCATTGAAACCGCCGAGCCGCGCGGTGCCGATCGTGTAGCTGTCGCCGGCGGTGGAGTTGACGACATTGAACAGGATCAGGGTGACGGTCAGCGTGATGACGCCGAGATAGACTTCGCTGATCCGCCCGTAGAAGACGAAGTATCCCAGAGCCGCCGCGAAGAGGCCGGGCACGAGCACGGCGAGGAGAATGGCGTTGGTGCTGTCGCCGAAATTGATCGCGGCGATCGCGTAGGCATAGGCACCGAGGCCGAAGAACGCGGTCTGCCCGAAGGAAAGAATGCCGCCGAAGCCCCAGATGAAGGCGAGGCTGAGCGACAGGACGCCCATCGCGGCGAACAGCGTCACCTGCATGAGGGTGAAGAGATCCATGTAGCTCGGCAGCGCGGCGACGACGAGGATCGCGGCCAGGACGGCGAGCGACTGGAGAGCGAGCGAGGTCTGGCGCGTCATCAGAGCGTGCCTTTGAAGAAGCGGCCGGAAATGCCCTGCGGCAGGAGCCGGATGAGTAGGATCGCGGACAGGAACAGGATGACCTCGCCATAGACCGGCGTGGTGAGATAGGCGCCCATCTGGTTGACGAGGCCGAAGAGTCCGGCCGCCGAAGCGGTGCCGGAGATGATCGCCGCGCCGCCGCCGACGACGGTGATGAAGCTCTTGGCGACGAAGGCCGAGCCCATGACCGGGGTGATGCCCGAGACGGGCGCCAGGAGCCCGCCGGCGAGCCCCGTGACGGCCGCGCCGAGAGCGAAGGTGGCCATGTAGATGCGGGCGGGGTTGACGCCCAGCGTGGCGGCCATGCCGGGATTCTGCATGACGGCGCGCGCGACGAGGCCGAACCGCGTGAAGCGCATGACGCCGTAGACGAGGGCCATCATCGCCAGGGCCATCGCGACTAGGAAGATCGTGTACCAGGACGAGCGATAGGCGCCGATCTCGAAGCCGCCGAGCGGGGTGGGCACGCCGTTGATCGTGTTGCCGAAGAGAGTGGTCACCAGCCCGATCAGGAACAGGCTGAGGCCCCAGGTCGCCAGCATGGAATCCACGAGCCGCCCGTAGAGGAAGCGGATCAGGCAGCGCTCGATGACGAGTCCGACGAGGCCGACGAAGACCGGGGCGACCACCAGCATCGCGATCCAGATGTTGAGGCCGGCATTGGTGGACAGGACCGTGGCATAGGCGCCGAGCATCACGAACTCGCCATGCGCCAGATTGATGATCTTCATCATGCCGAAGATGATCGCGAGACCGAGGCAGAGGAGGAAGAGCGAGGCCGCGCCGTTCAGGACGTCGAGCGCGAGAATGACGGAAAGATCCATGGACAGAACCGCGTCGGGAGTGGGAGACGCGGGGGGCCATGCCCCCGCATGGCGAAGCTCAGATCGAGATCTCGTATTGCTTGTTGTCGCCGGGGTTCTTAACGAGGTCGCAGACGGCGGCGGTGTCGAGGGGCTTGGCGTCGGTGTAGGTCTCGAGGACGTTCCACTTCCGCTCTTTCACATCCGCCAGATAGGCGTTGCGCGTGGTGTGGTGGGTCGGATGATCAATCGTGACCTTGCCGCTCGGACCGTCGAAGGACAGGCCCGTTTCCAGGGCCTCGATTACCGCCATGCGCTCGATCGTGCCCGCCTTCTTCACGGCCTCGGCCCAGAGGTGGAAGCCCTCGTAGGTGCCGCAGGCGAGCTCGCTGATATAGGGAATGGAGGGTGAGGCCTTCTTCAGCGCGCCGACATAGGCCGTGCTGGCCGGCGTCGTCAGTTCCTCGAAATAGCCGTAGGCGCCGATGATGCCGTCGCTTTCGGCCGCGTCCAGCGTCGAGGGCTCGTTGACGAGGCCGAAGGTGGTGGAGGCGATGGGGATCTGGCTCTTCATCCCGGCCGACGCCCATTGGCGATAGAAGGCGGTGTGGTTGCCGCCGACCAGCGCCGACAGGATGAGATCGGGCTTGGCGGCCTGAATCTTGGAGATGGTCGGCCCGAAATTGGTCACGTCCAGGGGGAAGAAGTCGACCGACAGGGTCTCCCCGCCATGGTCCTTGACGTATTTCTGCATCCACTTGGCGGTGATCTGGCCGTAATTGTAGTCGGCCGCGATGATGTAGACGCGCTTACCGCTCTTTCCCATGGCGTAGGGCACGAGCTTCTCGACCGTCTGCGCCGGCGTCGTGCCGGTGCAGAACGTGTTGCGGTCGCACACGCCGCCTTCATAGAGCGTGTTGTAGAAGTAGAGCGTGCGAAAGCGCGAGAAGGTCGGCCGCACGGCCTCGCGGGAGGCGGAGGTGATGCCGCCGTGGACCACGGCCACCTTGTCGCGCACGGCGAGTTGCTGGGCATATTGCGAATACATCTGGATGTTCGACTGCGTGTCGTAATGCACCAGCTTGAGTGGGCGGCCCAGGAGCCCGCCGGCTGCGTTGACCTCCGAGATTCCGAGATTGAGGCTCTCCACCATCGGCACGCCGGACGCGGCGATCGGGCCGGACTGGTCGTGGAGTGAGCCGACGAGGATCGGGTCCTCCTGGCCGAAGGCGCCGCGCGTGAAGATCGCCGGCGAAGCGAGCGTCGCGACGGCGAAGGTCGCGGACGAGCGCAGAAAGTGACGACGGGAAATGACCATGTGAGCGTCCCGGAAAACGGAGCCGGACATCGGCGAACAAGGCCAGTTCAGTCAAAATTATTTCACTTGGCAAGTAATTATTGCGGTGCGGCTCCTAATTTTTTGGCGGCGCATAAAAATGATTAAATTGCGGGCAGAAAGGTGAAATCGTAACCGTCCACCCGCGCGAAATGGATCGGCTGACGGGCCCCGGCGATGGGATCGCGATCCTCTCCGCGCGCCGTCCGATGCTGGCGCGTGCGGCCGAGTTCTCGCGAAACCGCACCCGCGTTGAGCGTGTTTGCCGCTTCGATCAGCGAGCCCAGGCAGTGGACGCCCTCGTAGCAGGACTGGCCGAAAGCGTTGGCGGGCGGTGGGGATTCGCCGTGCAAGCGGTGGTAGCGTTCCAGAAAGGCGCCGTTGTTGCGCGAGGCAACGGCGCCGAAATAGGCCGACGAGGCATAGAGATTGTCGGTCGCCCGCTCGCCGATCCCGTAGAGGATCGTCTCGTCCAAGGCGGGCGTGAACCGCAGGACACGGGATGTAAGGCCCGCTTCCGAGAAGGCTCTATGGAAGGCGATGGCTTCCGAGCCGAGAAAGAAAGGCAGAACCACGTTGGCCCGGCTGGCGGCGATGCAGGCCAGCAGCTCGTGGTAGCTCTGGTCGCCGAGCGGCAGGTAGCGCTCGCCGACGACGGAGCCGACCGAGGAGTGACCGATCATGGCGCGGGCGACGGCAAGGCTTGCGCGCGGCCAGATATAGTCGTTGCCGCAGAGGAAAAAGCGTTTGGGCCCGCCATGGCCTTTGAACCACTCGATGGCCGGTTCCAGGAGCTCGCGCGCGGTTTCGCCGGTGGTCACGATCCTCTTGTCGCGCTCGAACCCCTCGAATTGCGGCGTGTAGACGAAGGGGACGCGGCGACCGATCGCCCGCGCTACTGGCGTGCGCGCATAGCTTGGAAACATCCCGACGATCGCTTGGACGCCGCGCTCGCCGATGGCCCCTTCGACGGCAAAGGCCGCGCTCGCGCCGCTCGCCCCCGCATCGATCGAGACGAGTTCGACCGGCTGGCCGAGGACGCCGCCCCGCTCGTTCAGTTCGAGAACGGCCAGTTCCGCGCAGCAGATGGCCGACGCGGCCCAAAGACCGCTGGGGCCTTTTTGTGGAACGAGCAAGCCTAGTTTCATCGCCGAAGTTTCCTTCCCATGCCTGCGGGCGGAAGGCCATGTCTGACCCCCGTCGCGGCATGCTGGTTCGTTGGCATGCAGATGTCGTGCCAACATCAAGGGGGTCCGTTGCGACCGGACCCGGCTGGATGGCGACGTGCCCGATCGCTCGGCTATCTCGAAGAACCGTCACGGCCGTTTTCGCGACAGCGGTCTCCCTCGCCTGTTCGAAGCGGTGCCGGTGCGCTGCTTCGCGGAGGGGTGGACATCGGCTGAGAAGCGTTCGGTTCGGCCCGCCGCGACACTATAGTCGCCTTGTGGAAATTGATCCGCTTGCCGAGCGCCGACCGGCTTGTCCTGTGATAAGCACTCCGCCATGCGAGCGGATATCGAAGGATTGAGCGACGAACTGGAACGCGCCCGGGTGGCCTGGTTCTATTTCGTCGGTGGATTGACCCAGCAGGAGATCGCCTCCCAGCTGAACCTCACGCGGCTGAAGGTGAACAAGATCATCGGCCAGGTTCGCGCCGACGGGATGGTTCATGTCGACGTGAAACTCCCCTTGAGCGACTGCATCGCCCTAGGCGAAGCGGTGGGAGAGTGCTACGGGCTGGTGGAGGTGGTCGTGGTGCCCGACGTCTCCGACTATATCGAGCAGAAGAGGGTGATCGGCGAAGCGGCGGGAACCCTGACCGCGGCTCTCATCGAGGGCAAGGATCTCGGGATCGGCATTGCCAGCGGGCGAACCTTGAGCTTTGCCGTTCGCAAGATTCCGGCCAAGCCGCATCCGCGATCCTGGGTCGTCGGGCTGACGGGCGGCGTCACGCGCTCGTCGGGCACCAACACGTTCGAGGTCGCCACCAGCTTCGCCCGGCTGATGAGCGTCGAATGCCATTATCTGACCGCGCCGATCTACTGCGCGACCGCCGAAAGCCGGGAAGCCCTGCTGCTCAACGACGAGCTGACCGATGTCCTGGCCCGCACCGAAATCGCCGATTTCGGCATGACCTCCTGCGGAGCACTGACGCAGGACACGACGCTCACCCAGATCCGCGTGGTCAAGGACCATCTCGACGACATCCTTCGCCTCGGCGCGGTGGGCGAGCTCATGGGATGCTTCCTCGACATGCAGGGAAGGCCGATCGACCATTTCCTGAACGAGTCGGTCATGGCGCTCAGTCCCGACAAGCTGAAGCTCAAGCCCTATTCGGTCCTCGTGTCGGGCGGCATCGACAAGATCCAGATCATCCGTGCGATCCTGCGAGGCGGATATGTCAACCGCCTCGTCACCAACGAAGGCGTGGCGCGCGCCCTATTGGCCGGCCCGCGCTGAACGATCGAGGACCGGGGCGCCCGCCCGCGAAAGGGGGCGCCCCGTCCGGGATCAGGCCGGCTGCGGCTCTGGCGTCGCGCCTTCGAGAGCCGCCGTCATGGCGCGCAGGATGACGAAGGACGAGGCTGCGCCCGGATCGATATGCCCCTTGGAGCGGACGCCCAGCTTGGAGGAGCGCCCGCGCCGCGACTCGAGGTCGGCGGTCGCCTTCATGCCGGCCTCGGCGCCGTCGCGCGCCGCCTGCAGAACGGAAAGCTCCGACGCACCGCCCCCCGCCTGCTCCCTGGCGGCGGCGACAGCCGGCACCCAGGCGTCGATCATCGTTTTGTCGCCGGGTTCCGCCCGGCCGCGATCCTGAATGCCCTGCAAGGCGGCGGCGAGCCAGGTGGCGATGCCTGCCCCGTCGAGGTTCAGCCGATCGCCGACCGCCGCCCCGGCGCGCAGAAACGCGGTGGCGTAGAGAGGACCGGACGAAGCGCCGACCGCGTCCAGAAACGCCTTGGCCATGCGCTTGCAGAGCCCCTCGATCGTTTCTTCCTCGCGAACGTCTGCAAGCGCCGTCTGGACCGCTTTCCAGCCGATTTCCATGGTGACGCCATGATCGCCGTCGCCGATCACGCCGTCGAGCTCCGACAGCCAGTCCTTCTCGGCGATGATCTCGTCGCCCACGCGCAGCATCATGTGGCGAAAGAGGGCCGGCGTGACCGCGCCTTCCCGGCGCAGCGGCCGCTGGCCGGCGTCTTCCGCCGGGGTCTGCGCCGCGCTTTTCCTCGGGGAGGCGAGCGCCGTGCGAACCGAGGCCGTCGAGCCCGTTTCCGCCGATCCGACGGTCAGCGCGACCGACCGGCAGGGATGGTCGAGCAGGCCCGTCAATTCGTCGTCGAGCTTCAGGAGCGTGATCGAGGCGCCGGCCATCTCCAGAGAGGTCGCGTATTCGCCGACCCAGGAGCGATGGATCGCGATGCCGCGCGCGTCGAGCAGCTGCTTGACCCGGTTAAAGATGATGTAGAGCTCGACATAGGAGGTCGAGCCGAGGCCGTTCACCAGCACCGCGACGCGCGAGCCCTCAGGCGGCGCGAGCTCGTTCAGGATCGTCTCCATCAGCTCGTCGGTGACGGTATCGGCGGAGGCCAGGGTCTGGCGCCGCACGCCCGGCTCGCCGTGCAGGCCCATCCCGATTTCCATCTCGTCGTCGCCGATCTCGAAGTTCGGCTTGCCGGTCTGGGGCAGCGAGCAGGGGCCGAGCGCGACGCCCATCGACAGCGTCGCGTCGTTGGCCTTGCGCGCCAGCGCCTCGACCCGCGCCAGGGGCTCGCCCTTGTCGGCGGCGGCGCCCGCGATCTTGAAGACGAAGAAATCGCCCGCGATGCCGCGCCGCTCGCCCCGCCGATCGAACGGCGCGGACGCGACGTCGTCCGCCACGGCCACATGGCGGACCGGGACGCCCGAAGCTTCCAATTCCTCGGCCGCCATGGTGAAGTTCAGGACGTCGCCGGTGTAGTTGCCGTAGAGCAGGACCACGCCCGCCCCGCCGTCGGCCGCGCGCGCGGCGTCGAGGATGTGCTCGGGCGAGGGCGAGGCGAAGATGTTGCCGATCGCGGCGGCGTCCGCCAGGCCCCGCCCGACATAGCCGGCGAAGGCGGGCTCATGCCCCGAGCCGCCGCCGACGACGACGCCGACCTTGCCGTCGCGAGGCCCGTCCACCGCGACGATGGCCCGGCCCGTCTGCCCTTCGACGCGCAGCAGATCGGAATGGGCGGCGGTCATTCCGCCGATCAGCTCGGCGATGATCGTCTCGGGGGCGTTGATGAGTTTCTTGGTCTTGGTCACAAGCTTGGTCTTTCGAGACTGTCAGGCCGCGTCGCGGCGGAGATAGCGGCGCGAGAGCGCATCGAAGGAGATCGCGAGAACCACGATCGCGCCGGACACGATGCCCTGCCAGTAGGGGGACACGCCGAAGAGCACGATGATGTTCTCGATGATGGCGATGATGCCCGCGCCGAAGATCGCGCCGAGCGGCGAGCCGACGCCGCCCGTGGTGGCGACGCCCCCGATCACGGCCGCCGCGATGGGCGCGAGAACCCAGGTCTGCCCGATGGACGGCTGGGCCGTGCCGAGGCGCGCGACCATCAGTAGGCCCGCGAGCGCCGACAGAAGTCCCGCCAGTGTGAAGACCAGAAGCCGGATGCGATCCACCCGGATGCCGAGCATGCGCGCGGCGGCCGGATTGTTGCCGATCGCATACATGTAGCGGCCCATCGGCGTCTTCAGGATGAGAAAGAGCGCGATCGCCAGCACGACCAGCATGATGACGAACGGAACCGGCAGGAGAAGCACGTCGCCCCGCCCCAGGAACTGGATGTCGGCCGGGATGCCGGTGATGGCGACGCCTTTGGTGAGAACGAGGATCGCGCCCCCGTAGATGCCGGCGGTGCCGATCGTGAGCACCAGCGAATGGAGTCCGAGCCGGGTGACGAGGAGCCCGTTGAGGAAGCCGAGCGCCATGCCGAGAAACAGCGCCAGGGGAAGCGTGGCCAGCGGCGAAAGCCCGGCCTGGACCATCAACATGCCCGACACGACGCCGCACAGGCCGCCGATGACGCCGAGCGACAGGTCGAGCTCGCCCAGGATCATCAGAGAGGACTGCGCGATCGTGATCAGCCCGACGAAGGCGAGCCCGCGTGCGATCACCGACATGTTGTAGCCCGACAGGAAGTAGGGCGAAATCACAGCCGAGATCACGAAGATCGCCAGCAGCGCGGCGAAGACGCCGGCGAGCGGATTGCGCAGGAGGAGCCACAGCGCGCCGGCGCGCTCGGTCCTGGCGTCCTTGGTCGATGCGGCATCAGTTGACATGGGGAGCCTCCGACGGGACGTGTCCTGGAAGGATGGGGGAAGGGCCGGTGGCGAAGATCGCGCCGACAAGGGTTTCGGCGTCGGTGGTCGCGGCGTCGAAGCTGCCGGTGAGGCGGCCCGAATGCATGGTGACGATGCGGCTCGCGCAGCGGCGCAGCTCGGTCATCTCGGACGAGATCAGGATGATGCCGACGCCCTCCTCGGCGAGCGACTTCATGATCTTGTAGATCTCGGCCTTGGTGCGGATGTCGATGCCCTTGGTGGGTTCGTCGAAGATCAGGATGCGCGGCGTGGTCGCCATGGCCCGGCCGATGATGGCCTTCTGCTGGTTGCCGCCCGAAAGCTGCGAGATGCGCTTGCCCATGCCCGACGTGCGAATGCCGTAATCGTCGATGATCCGCTGGACGATGCCGTGTTCCTTGCGCCTGTCGATCCCGGCGCCGCCGGTGGTCAGCGAGAGAACGGAGATGCCGATGTTCTCGCGGAGCGACAGGAGCGGGAATATGCCGTGGTGCTTGCGCTCTTCCGAGAGGTAGAGCATGCCGCCCCGCACGGACGAGGCGGTGTCGTCGAGACGCCAGGGCTGGCCCTCGACGCGCACGGTGCCCCCGCCGGCCTTGCGGAAGCCGAAGATCGTCTGCATCAGCTCCGAGCGCCCCGCGCCCACGAGACCGGCGAAACCGAGAATCTCGCCGCGCCGCAAGGTGAAGCTGACATCTTGGAACATGGGGCCGGAAAGCCCCTCCACCTCCATGATCGGCTCACTGACGGGGCATTGGGGCCGGAAATGATCTTCCATCGTGATCGCGCGGCCGGACATGGCGCGGATCAGCGCCGGCTCGTCGATGTCGGCGATGCGCCCAGCCTCGACCTTTTCGCCGTTGCGCAGGACGGTGTAGTCGTCGCCGATGGCGAAGACCTCCTCCATCTTGTGCGAGATGAAGACGATCGCATGGTCCCGGTCGAGGAAGCCGCGGATGACCTTGAACACGCGCTCCACCTCGCGCGCCGTCAGCGCCGAGGTCGGCTCGTCGAGGATCAGGACCTTCATTTCCCGGTTGGTCGAAGCGCGCGCGATCTGCAAAAGCTGCTGATCGGGCACGGAGATGTGGCGCACGAGATCGCCCGGCCGCGCCTCGATGCCGAACCGGTCGAGATAGGTCTGCGCCTCGGCTTCGAGGCGCCGCCGGTTGACGAGGCCGCCATGCCCCGTCCGGTCGAAGGGCATGAACAGATTTTCCGCCACGCTGACGTCCGGGAACAGGGACAGTTCCTGCGGAACGTAGGCGATCTTGCGGAAGAGGTCGGGGCGCTCGGTCGGGTCCGCGCCGTCGATGCGGATCGCTCCCGCGCTCGCCCGGTCGGAGCCGATGAGGATCTTGACCAGCGTCGATTTGCCCGCGCCGTTCTCGCCGGCCAGGATGTGGGTGCGCCCGAGCTCGATCGAGAGATCGACGTCGGTAAGCGCCTTTACGCCGGGGAATTCACGGCTGAGCCCCCGTGTTTCGAGATAGGCCATGCTTCCTCCCGATGGTGGCCGGTCGTTTGGCGGAGCGGCGCGAGGGGCGGCGTCAGCCACCCCCCGCGCGCGATGGCTCAGCCGCCGACATTCGCCTTCGTCAGGAACGCGCTGCCGGTGTCGACATAATCCGGCACGGGAGCGCCGGTGACCTGGGCCCAAAGCAGCATGACGGACCAGTAGCCCTGCATCTCGGGGAGCGAGGCGGACGAGCTGTCGGCGACACCCGAGCGGATCAGGTCCAGCATCTCGTTGAGATTGTCGAGGCCGACCATCTTCACCTTGTCCTGCTTGCCCGATTCCACGATCGCCTGGCCGATGCCGATGGGACCGGCCGCGTCCGATGCCACCCAGCCCTTGAGGTTCGGGTGGGCCTGCATGATCGCGGCCGCCTGGCTCTGCGCGGTCTCGATGCTGTCGTTGTCGATGCCCTCGGCCACGACCTTGATGCCGGGATGCGCGGCGAAGACGTCGCGGTGGCACTGGGCGCGGATCGAGTGGTTGGGGGCGGTCGGAACGCCCATCATGATGGCAACCTCACCGTCGCCGCCCAGCATCTCGACCAGACGGTTCGAGGCGATCTTGGCCTGCTTGCAGAAGTCCATCCCGATCGTCGGGATCTTCATGCCCTCGGGCGCGACGGAATCGAAGACCACCAGGGGAATTTTCTGACCCTGCGCCGCTTCCAGCGAGGCGCGGTTGCCCGACGGGTCCAAGAGGTCGATCGCGATGCCATCGGGGCGGGTGGAGATCGCGCTTTCCACGATCTGAACCTGCTGCACGACGTCGGCCGTCTGAGGCGCGGAATAGACGATCTCGATATCGGACCCGGTCTGCGCCTTGAGGGCGGCCGCGGCCATCTGGGCGCCTTCGTTGACCTTGTCGAACCAGGGATGGACGACCTTCGGCACGATCAGGAAGCGGTAGCTGGCCTTCTTCATCGTGCCCGGCGCGTCCTGCGCGCTCGCGGTCAAGGGAAGCATCAGGGCCGCCGCGCCAGCCAGGGCGAGTGCCAGTTTCTTCATCGTTCGTCTCCCGTTCGTCCAGCGCGTCAACGCGCCCTCCACCATCGGCACCCACCTCTCCAAACGGGCGCCGTCCCTATCCATACAGATGTAAAATCAAATTTACAATCGTATCTCAGCGTGTGTTTTGAGGAGTTCAGGAGACGTTCCGCGCCTAAGAGAACCGCGGTCTTCGGAGGGTTTTTCGTCCGCTGTCTTGGAGTGTGAGCTGGGGAAAAAGGCCGGGAACTGGTCGTGTCCGCCGATGTGGCAGAAAACTCGCGCAGCTTTTGGCTTGGCGCCGGGGCCACGAGTTTGGCCATCGGCTCGGTTTGCCTGGAGGGTTTCTGCGCTTGTCCATCGTTGTTGGCTGCGAGCACGACAGCACCGGCGAGGCGGATGACGGAACTCTCGTTTGGGAAAAAGGCCGACGACGTCGGCACGGCGCTTCCCCCTCCTTGCTCAGTCGCTCTGCGAGTCTGTCGAAGGGTTCCGGGCCAGGCGCTGACCGGGAAAGGCCAGATGCGCCAGCATGTCGGTTTTGCTATCGGCGATTAAGGTGCCCATACGCCGGACACTGTCCCCGGAGTCGGTCGATGGTGCGGCGCAGCGCCTTAGCCGCGCCAGGGCGGTCGGGCTGGATGAAGGCGTGGCGCCAGGGCTCCGCCGGGCGCTCGGGACATAGGACAGGGAATTGCGCATCTGAACGTGGCAGCCCCACTGCCGCGATGCTGACCGGCGCCCGCACATGGGGGGTGAGCAAGCCGCAGGCGAGGCCGAACCAGCCGTGCCCGCGCCCTTTGCTTAAGCCTTACGCTATCCCCTGGCCTGCCGACGGATCTCGTGGCCGCGATGGCCCTCCGTCAAGCCGTTTCCCCGTCCGAAAAGGCGCTGGCGCAGCGTGCCCTCGCCGTAGCCGGTCTTGTAGAAGCCGCGCTCCTGAAGCGCGGGCACCACGAAGCGGACGAAGTCCTCGAAGCTTTCGGGGACGACGGTGCGCGTCAGATTGAACCCGTCGATCTCGCCCTCCTCGATCCAGCGTCCCATCTCCTCCGCCACCGTCTCGCCGCTGCCGACGATCAGGGGATAGCGCCCGCCGAGCGAGAGCCCGTCCAGAAGCTGGCGCTTGGTCAGTCCGCGCTCGCGGGCAAGCGCTGTGGTGGATTGGATGGCGTTGGTCGGGCCGTAGGCGATCTCCTCGTCCAGATCGAAGCGCGAGAAGTCGATGCCGCTGCCGGCGGCGAAATGCGCAAGGCCCGCTTCCGGGTTGGCGTGACGGATATAATCTTCGTGCCGCTCGCGCGCGGCCGCGTCGCTTTCGCCGGTGACGACGCTGAGGCCGACGAGAATGCGGATGTCGTCCGCCCGCCGTCCCGCCGCGACCACCGCCTCGCGAAGCTGGCGCGACAGGCGCCGGGCGGTCTGCGGGTCGGGCGCGGAGATGAAGACGCATTCGGCATGGGTCGCGGCGAAGCGCTGGCCCCGGCCCGACGTTCCGGCCTGGAACAGGACGGGCGTGCGCTGCGGCGAGGGCTCTGAGAGATGCCTGCCGCGCGAACGGTAGAACGGACCCGCATGATGGATCTCGTGAATGCGGGCCGGGTCGGCATAGACGCGGCCCGCCTTATCGCGCCGCACGGCCCCGTCCTCCCAGCTCGTTTCCCAGAGCTTGTAGAGAAAATCGAGATAGTCGTCGGCCCGGTCGTATCGCGTGTCGTGCTCGGCCATGGCGTCGCGGCCCACGGCGCGCGCGGCGCTGTCGAGATAGCCGGTTACGATGTTCCAGCCGACGCGCCCGTCCGTCAGATGGTCGAGCGTCGAGAAGCGCCGGGCGAACGTATAGGGATGCTCGACGCCCGTGTTGACCGTGACGCCGAAGCCGAGCCCGCGCGTCACCGCCGCCATGGCCGGCACGAGAAGGGTCGGGTCGTTGACGGGAAGCTGGATGCTTTCGCGCGCCGTGAGGTCGATCGAATCCTGGTAGACGTCGTAGACGCCCACGATGTCGGCAATGAAGACCGCGTCGAACAGGCCCGCCTCCAGCGTGCGGGCGAGGTCGGTCCAGTAGGACAGTTTGGTGTAGTCGGCCGACCGGTCGCGCGGATGGGTCCAGAGGCCGTGATTGATATGGCCGACGCAGTTCATCGTGAAGGCGTTGAGGACGATCTCTTTCGGCATTCGCGGCTTTCTCTACAGGGCGCCGTGGCGTGGCGGGCGCTTGCCGGTCAGATGGTAGCGGCCGACGGCCTGGTATTTCCAGCGCACGGGATCGTGCAGCGTGTGGGTGCGCACGTTGCGCCAGTGGCGATCGTGATTGTCCTCGGCCAGCGTCGAGGAGGTGCCGGAGAGTTCGAACAGCTTGGTCGCCGCCAGAAGGCCGGCCTTTGTGGTGGCGATGCGCGCCTCGGCCACCGCGATCGAAGCCTCGGCCACGCTGTCCTCGGTCATCTTGCCCTGCGCCTGGTCGACGATCCGCCCGGCGCGGCGCAGCAGGGCCTCGGCCGCACGAAGCCGGACATGGACCTCGCCCACTTCGCGGATCGTCAGCGGATCGTCCACCGCGCGCTCGGTTCCGGAATCGATCCAGGGCCGGGCGCGGGCTTTGACGAAGGCGAGCATGTCGGCGTAGGCCTCGCGGCCGATGCCGAGATCGATCGCGGCATGCATGATCTGCGCGACGGGGCCGATCGTCGTGGCGCGCTCGAACGAGGCGCCGAAGGGCACGACCCAGTCCGGCTCCACCCGCACGCGGCGAAAGCGCACTGTTCCTGAGCCCGTTGTGCGCTGGCCGAACCCGTCCCAGTCGTCCACCACCTCGACACCCTCGGCCTCGCGCGGCACGAAGACGAGATGGGAAACGAGCCCGCCCTCTTCCTCGGCCATCGCGAGGGTCGGAATCCAATGGGCGTAGAGCGCGCCGGTGCAATAGAACTTGTCGCCTTCGAGGAACCAGCCCTCGGCCTCGCGCAGCAGCCGGGTGCGGCGCTGGAAGTCCCGCGCGCCGATCTCGGCCAGGGCATTGCCGAAGCGCTCGCCGGCGAGCGTACGGGCGAAGAAGGCCTGTTGCTGCTCCGGCGAGCCGCCGACGCGCAGCACTTCCAGCGCGTAGAAATGGTTCTGCGGGATCTGCCCGAGCGAGCCGTCCGCCGCCGAGATCGTCGCGATCACCTCGGCCAGCACCGCGTTGGAAACGCCCGCGCCCCCATAGGTGCGTGGCACGGTGATGCCCCAGAGGCCGCTTCGGGAGAAGCGGTCGAGCTCGGACCAGGGCAGGCGTCGCTCGCGGTCGCGGTCGCTCGCCCCGGCGCGGAATTCCCCGGCAAGCGTGCGGGCGATCTCCAGCGCCTCGCTTTCGCTCGCAATGACATGAGCCGGAGCGACAGGGGGCGCGGCGGGTGGCTCGAAAAGGTGGCGCGTGTCCAAGGCGGTCTGTCTCAATTCCATTGATGGCGGCGGGGCAGGGCGCCGGTCAGCGCGTGGTTGCCGAGAAGATGCAGCTTCCAGCGCACGGGATCGTGCAGCGTGTGGACGCGGGCGTTGCGCCAATGCCGGTCGAGATTATGGCCGGCGCGCGTCGCCGCCGAGCCGGCGAGGTCGAACAAGGCCTCGCTCGCCTCCAGCGCCGCTTCCGTGGTCAGCACCTTGGCCTCGGCGACGGCGAGCGAGGCCCGGGCGCTGGAAAGCTCGGTGACCGGCTCGGCGGCCACGTCGTCCAGCACCCCGGCGGCCTCGCGCAGCACCGCCTCGGCGGCGTGGATCGAGGTCGCGAGCGCGCCGACCGAATGGCGGATCGTCGGGTCCTCCACGGCCCGCTCTACCCCGGAATCCACCCAGGGACGCGAGCGCTCGCGCACGAAGGCGAGCGTGTCGGCGAAGGCGCCGCGCGCGATGCCGAGATCGATCGCCGCCTGAATGATCTGCGACACGGGGCCGGCAAGGCCCGGCCGGTCCGCGAAGGCATGGACCGGAATGACATTCCCGGGCTCAACCGGAACATCGGTGAAGGCGACCGAGCCGCTCGCCGTGGTGCGCTGACCGAAGGAGGTCCAGTCGTCGATCACCTCGACGCCCAAATCCTCCCGCCGCACCCAGACCTGCACGGGCTTGCCGTCATCGTCCAGCGCGCGCGTCGGAATCCAGTGCGCGAACAGCGCGCCGGTGGAATAGAAGCGCCGGCCCGACAGGCGCAGCCCCTCGGGCGTCTGGCGAAGCCGCGTCTTCATGTGCAGCATAGAGGCGCCGCCCTTTTCGGGCCCGGCATTGCCGATGCGCCGTCCGGCGAGAACATCGGCGAAGAAGCGCCGCTTCTGGTCCGGCGTGCCGATGTCGCGCAGGAGCGCGACGACGCCGAACTGGTTCTGCGGGATCTGGCCGAGCGCGGGGTCGGCCGCCGAGAGGATCGCGAAGACTTCCGCGAGCGTCACGAAGGAGACATCGGCGCCGCCATGGTCGGCCGGGATGGTGATGGCCCCGAGACCGCTCGCGGTGTAGCGCTCGATCTCGGCAAAGGGCAGGCGGCGCTCGCGATCGCGCAAGGGCGCCTCACGCGCGAAGTCGGCTGCGAGCGCGGTCGCGACCTCGATCGCCTCGCCGTCGCTGCCGATCCAGCGCGGAGGAAGGGGTGTGTTCCCGCTCATGGCCGTCATCGGGCGCGAAGGCGACGGACGGCGAAATCGCCTGCGAACTGGACGAGGCAGACGAGCGCCACGAGCACGACGATGACCACGGCCATGACGGTGGTGTCGAAGCGCTGGTAGCCGTAGCGGATGGCGAGATCGCCGAGTCCGCCGGCGCCCACCGCGCCCGCCATAGCGGAGGCGCCGATCATGGTGACGATCGTGATGGTGAAGCCGCCGACGAGCCCAGGCAGCGCCTCGGGCAGGAGAACGTGGCGCACGATATGGCGGCGTCGGCAGCCCATCGCCTGGGCCGCCTCGATCAGCCCGCCATCCACCTCGCGCAGCGAGACTTCCGCAATGCGCGCGAAGAAGGGCGTCGCCGAGATGGCGAGCGGTACGATCGCCGCCGGAACGCCGATCGTTGTGCCCGTCAGGAAGCGGGTAAGCGGCAGAAGCGCCACGAGAAGCACGATGAAGGGCGTGGCGCGAAAGCCGTTGACAACGGCGGCGACGGCCTTGTGGGTGCGCGGCGCCGACACGATGCCGCCCGGCTGGGAAAGGACCAGGAACAACGCGATCGGAATACCGGCCAGAAGCGCGATCAGCGCCGACAGGCCGACCATGGCGAGCGTGTCGAGAAGGGCCTGTGTGAGGCGCGCGATCATGGCGTCAGACATAGCCGAGAATCCTCGATTGGGGAGCAAGGTCGGACAGCTCGACGCCGAGCGGCGCTTCGCCCGCAACGCGCGCGGCGAGAAGGACCCGGCCGCTGGTGTGGCCGTCGATCCGGTCGAGCGCGGCGTCGAGAAGGCGCGCGCCGCGCGGGAAGGCGCCGGCGATGGCGCCGAGATCGGGCTCCCGGTCGCCGGTGAAGCGCAGCTCGACGATCGCCTCGCCGGAAAGGCTTGGCGCCGGCTCGGCGCGAAGCCGCGCGGCCAGATCCTCCGGCAGGCCGCGGGCAAGCGGCAGGAGAAGGGCCTGTGTGGCGGCATGGCGGGGATCGCCGAAGACCTGCCAGACGGGGCCGGTTTCGGCCACCTTGCCCTTGTCCAGCACCAGCACCCGGTCGCAGATTTCGCGGATCACGCTCATCTCGTGGGTGATGAGAATGATGGTGAGGCCCAGGCGTCGGTTGATGTCCTTCAGGAGCGCCAGGATCTGCAGCGTCGTTTCGGGATCGAGCGCCGAGGTCGCCTCGTCGCAAAGCAGGATTTCGGGATCGCTGACCAGCGCTCGGGCGATGCCGACCCGCTGTTTCTGCCCGCCCGACAGGCGCGAGGGATAGGCGTCCTCCTTCCCCTCCAACCCGACAAGGCGCAGCACCTCGTCCACGCGTCGGGCGATCGAGGCCTTATCGACGCCCGCGACGAGAAGCGGCAAGGCGACGTTCTGCCGGACGGTCTTGGCCGAGAGAAGATTGAAGTGCTGGAAGATCATGCCGACCCGCCGACGAAAGGCGACGAGTTCGTCGCCGTTCAGGGCGGCGATGTCTTCGCCGTCCACCAGAACGCGCCCCTCGGTCGGCTCTTCCAGCCGGTTGACGAGGCGGATCAGGCTCGACTTGCCAGCGCCCGAGCGGCCGATAATGCCGAAGATGCCCCCTTCGGGAATGTCGAGATCGACGCCTTCGAGCGCGCGCACCGTGCCGCCTGCGCTCCGGTAGCTCTTGCCTACCGCTTCGAGGCGCACCGAGCCGGAGCGACGTTTCGGCTGATCGGCGCTCAAGGCAGTACGGGGCGCGAGGGCAGGCGAGGGCGTGCCGGGGCGGCGGGCGGGCGGCGCCGCGTCCGCCTCGCGCCGGGCGCGTTCGAAGATCCAGGTCGCATCCGTCATGGCCGGTTCTCTCTCAAGGCGCCGCTCAGTTCTGCCAGGCGATGGTGTAGAGCTTGGGATTGTCCGCGAAGGCCTTGCCGATCGCCTCGCGGACCTTGGGCGAGGTCTGGTAGATCGAGACGAACTTCTTCAGATCGGCATTGTCGGCATGGTCCTTGCGCACCACGAAGCGGATCGCGAACTGCCGGTCGTCGATGCCGGAATAGATGAGGCCGGACGCGGGATCGAAGGCCTTGGCGGCGACGATGAAATGGGGGTAGCCCAGCGCCAGGTCGACATCGCCCGTCACGCGCACGAGCTGCGGCCCCTCGACTTCGGTGAACGTGAGCTTCTTGGGATTCTCGACGATGTCGTCCAGCGTGCCCTTGAAGCCGACGCCCTCCTTCAGCTTGATGAGCCCTGCCTTTTCCAGAAGCAGAAGCCCACGCCCTTGGTTCACCGGATCGTTGGCGATGGCGACGGAGCCGCCCTCCGGGATCTCGTCGAAGCTCTTATGCTTCAGCGAGTAGAGGCCGATATTGGCGAGCGTGCCGACGCCGATATCGGTGAAGTCGTAGCCGCGCTGGGCGATGGCGTTGTCGAGAAACGGCTTGTGCTGGAAATAGTTGGCGTCGATGTCGCCCGAAGCCAGCGCGATGTTGGGCGTCGTCCAGTCCGAGAACTCCACCACCTCCACGTCGAGCCCCTGCGCCTTGGCTTCCTCGGCCGCGGTGGCGACGGAGTCGGCATAGGCGCCGGGCGTGACGCCGATCTTGATCGGGTCGGCCAGCGCCGGCGAAAGCAGGGCGAAGGTGGCGGTGGCAAGGCCGGCGATAAGAAGCGTCTTCATGGGGCGGAGTCTCTAAGGGAAGAGGGAAATCGGACGAGGCGGAAAGGGTGGTCGATCGGGTCAGGGCGCAGGGCCTGCGAAGGGCGGCGCGACGCTGCGAAGTCCGGCCGGCAGGGGTTTCCCGCCGATCGTGATTGAACCCAGAGTAATTTCCATCAGTCCATAGAAGAAGTATAGATTTGCCGTTTCGAGCGCCGCTTGGGAAAAACCGTTCCGCATGCCGCGACGCTGGCGATGCGCGGCGACCGGGCGATTGACGAGACCGGGCAGATCCGGTGAACGAGTCGTGGTGCCATGGCGCGACACCCCCAATCGAACAGCTAATAGCCGCCCCGCACTCGCCCCGGTTCTGTCCCGCGCTGGGACGATCGTTCCCGGCGACGGCGCGTGCGGGTCAGACGATCCTCTTCAATCCACAACTTTGGTATATTATTTTGCGGAGGGGATGGCTCGGCGTTTTAAGCTGGGAGCATTCCAAGGATAGGCAGACGCGAGGACGCCGTCATGACACTCGTTTCCCAGACATTCACCGCGCGGGCGCCCGGCCTCGTGTCCCTCGGCGGCGCGGTTCCCGCACCGGCGCTGAAGGACGCCATGCGCCATCTCGCCGGCGGCGTGTCGGTGGTGACGGCGGGAACCGGCGACGAGCGCACGGGCGCGACGGTGACCACCGCCCATTCGCTCTCGGTCGATCCCGAAACCATGATCGTCTCGATCAACCTCTCGTCCTCCACCTGGCCGGTGATCCGGCGCTTCGGCCATTACTGCGTCAATCTTCTGGCGCAGGGGCAGCAGCCCATCGCCGATCGCTTCGCCGGGCGCGGCGGCGTGAAGGGGCGGGAGCGCTATCTCGGCGCGGACTGGACCGTTCTGGAGACCGGGGCGGGCGTCCTGGTGGGCGCGGTCGCCTCGGTGGACTGCGAGGTCGAGGAGATCATCGAGCGGCACAGCCACGCGCTGATCCTCGGCACGGTGCGCGCCGTCGCCGTCTCGGGCGGCGAGCCGCTGGTCTACAGCCATGGTCGCTACGGCCGCGTCGCGCCCGGCGAGTGACGCGCCCGCGCCGCCTCCCTTTCCCGTTTGCCGAAAGCCCGACCATGCCATTCGAGACGCCCGACAAGATCAACGTCCTCTGGTTCCTGCCGACCCATGGCGACAGCCGCTATCTCGGCACCAGCGAGGGCGGCCGCGCGGTGGACCTTCCCTATCTCCGGCAGGTGGCGCAGGCCGCCGACCAGCTCGGCTATTACGGCGTGCTTCTGCCGACGGGCCGCTCCTGCGAGGATTCCTGGGTGGTCGCCTCGGCGCTAGCGCCGCTGACGGAGAAGCTGCGCTTTCTGGTGGCCGTGCGCCCCGGCCTCCAGTCGCCGACGCTCGCCGCGCGCATGACCGCGACGCTCGACCGCATCTCCGGCGGCCGGCTCCTCATCAATGTCGTGACCGGCGGCGATCCGCAGGAGAACAAAGGCGACGGCATCTTCCTCAGCCATTCCGAGCGCTACGAGGTGACGCGCGAGTTCCTGGAAATCTACAAGCGCGTCCTGTCCGGCGAGACCGTCGCGCACCAGGGCAAGCACTTCACGATCGAGGACGGGCGGCTTCTCTTCCCGCCGGTGCAGGCGCCCTATCCCCCGCTCTATTTCGGCGGCTCGTCGGAAGCGGCCAACGAGGTCGCGGCCGGCGAGATCGACAAGTACCTGACCTGGGGCGAGCCGCCGGCGCTGGTGGCCGAGAAGCTGGACACGGTTCGCGCGCTCGCCGAGAAGCGCGGCCGCAAGCTCTCCTTCGGCATCCGCCTTCATGTCATCGTGCGCGAGACCAACGAGAAGGCCTGGGAAGCGGCGGACGAGCTCATCAGCCGGCTCGACGACACCACGATCGCCGAGGCGCAGAAGGTCTTCGCGCGCATGGACTCGGTCGGCCAGTCGCGCATGAGCCAGTTGCATGGCGGGCGGCGCGACAAGCTGGAGGTGAGCCCCAATCTCTGGGCCGGCGTCGGCTTAGTGCGCGGCGGCGCCGGGACGGCGCTGGTGGGCGATCCCGATACGGTGGCCGAGCGGATCGACGAGTATCGGCGCCTGGGCATCGACACGTTCATCCTGTCGGGCTACCCGCATCTGGAAGAGGCCTATCGCTTCGGCGAGCTGGTTCTGCCGCGCCTGCCGCTGGCCCATGCCGTCCCTTCGCGCCAGGCGAGCGTCAACACCGGGCCTTTCGGCGAGAGCATTGCCGGCGACCGCCGCCCGCAGGCCCGGCTCGCCAGCCAGTCGTGACGCAAAGCCCGGACTCCTCGCCGACCCTTGCCATCGTCGGCGGGGGCTTTTCCGGCGCGGCGCTCGCCTACCATCTGGCGCGGCGGGCGGATGCCGCGCGCTGGCGCATTACTCTGGTCGAGCCGCGCGCCGTGCTCGGCGCGGGCCTTGCCTATTCCACGGGTGAGTCGACGCATCGCATCAACGTGCCGGCCGGGCGCATGAGCCTCGACACGGGCGATCCCGGCGCCTTCGAGCGCTGGCTGGAGGCCTCTGGCGCGATGGCGGGCGACGGCGAGGCCAAGGACGAACAGGGCCGGCCCTTTCCGCAGCGCGGCCTGTTCGGCCGCTATGTCCACGACCAGTTGGTGCCCATGCTCCGCGCGGGGCGGATCGTCCACCGCCGCGCGCGAGCCGAGCGCATCGAGCGGCGCCCCGAGGGCGGCTTTCGCATCGCGCTGAGCGAGGGCGACGAGCTTGCCGCCGATGTCGTGGCGCTCGCCTGCACCCATCCGCTTCCCGCCATTCCCTCCGCCCTGCGGCCCATCGCGCTCGCGCCCGGTTTTCTCGCCGATCCCTACGATGCCGATGCGCTGGCGAAGGTCTCGCCCGGCGCACGGGTTCTGGTGGTCGGCAACGGACTGACGGCGGCCGATGTCGTGGTGACGCTCGACCGGCTCGGCCATCGCGGGCCGATCGTCACGCTTTCGCGCGGCGGCCTTCGCTCGCGCGGCCACGCGCCGATGGCCCTCGAGCCGCGCGGCGAGTTTCTCGACCCGCCGGCACGAAGCGCTCTGGCGCTGCTGCGTCGCATCCGGCGCGAAATCGGCGAGGCCGCTCGCGACGGCGTGCCCTGGCAGGCCGTGATCGACGCCGTGCGCGGACAGGGCCAGTCCCTCTGGCAGGCGCTGCCCGAGAGCGAGCGGGCGCGGCTCGTGCGCCATCTGCGCAGCGTCTGGGACGTGCATCGGTTTCGCATCGCGCCGCAGGTCGAGGCGGGGCTTGACCGGCTGGAGGGGCAAGGCCGCCTCCAGCGTCTTGCCGCCTCGCTTCAGGGCTCAGTGATCACGCACGAAGGGCTGGCGCTGCGTTGGCGGCGGCGTCACCGGGCCGAGATCGAGACCCATGTCTTCGATATCGTGGTCAACACGACGGGTCCGGCCCATCGCACGATCGTCGATCAGGCCCCCGCCGCCTCGCTTCATGCCGCCGGCCTTGTCCGCCTCGACCGGGTCGGCCTCGGGCTTTCCACCGCACCGGATGGGCGGGCGCTGGACAAGGACGACGCGTCCGTGCCGGGCCTCTACATCGCCGGCCCGCTGGCGCGCGGCACGTTCGGCGAGCTGATGGGCCTGCCGCAGGTGACCGCCTATGCCGAGGATCTGGCGGCAGAGCTGGTTCGGGCAATCGGGCGCCCGGCGGCCGGCGGCGGCACGACCCCGTTCGATCCCGGCGCGCTGCGCCGCACGGCCTGAGGCGACGGACGATAGATCATCGCCCATCGAAAACCCTCGCCGCTGCCATGGCAAGATGCGTCTCCCCGCCCGATATCGACGCCAGGGCGGGCCGGGGTTTTCGGTGCGCCCGATGCCTCTCGACCGGAAGGACAGTCATGAGCGATCTCGAAGCGGAGCACGAAGCCTGGAAGGCGAGGCGCCTGGCCGCGCTTGTCGCGCCGGACGGCTGGCTGAATATCATCAGCCGCACGCCGCTGGAGGAGGGCAGCGTTAGCATCGGGCGGGCCGAGACGAACGACATCGTCCTCTCGGCGGGGCCGGACGAGGTCGGGCGGCTGACGCAGGATGCCGAGGGCCATGTCACCTTCGCGCCCGCCGATGGCGGTGCGCCGATCCCTCTGCCGCTCAGCAAGTCGAAGCCGCCGCGCTTTACGGCCGGGACGCTGCTTCTGGAGGTCACGACGCTGAACGGGGAGAACGCCCTGCGCGTTCGCGACACGGCCTCGGCGGCCGGCGCGGCGCGTGCGCCGCTGCCGAGCTTTCCCTTCGACCCGTCCTGGCGGATCAGGGCGGATTGGGTGCGCCTCGACGCGCCCCACTCGGTCGAGATCGACACGAGCCGCAGCATTCGCACCGAGGTGGAGGCGACCCACAAGGCCGTGTTCGAGCGGGAGGGTCAGCGCTACGAGTTGCTGGCGACGCACGGCACGCCGCAATCGCCGCAGTTCGTGTTCCGCGATCTGACCGCGCGCGGCGGCGAAACCTATCCGGCGGCCCGCTTCCTGTTCGGCGAAGAGGTGACGGAGACGTCCATCCTTCTCGACTTCAACCGCGCCGTCAGCCCGCCCTGCGCCTTCACCGACTTCGCGGTCTGCCCGCTGCCGCCGCTCGGCAACGTCCTGCCGATCCGCATCGAGGCCGGAGAACTCGCGCCCGATCACGGTTGATGGGCATGGCGATGGGTAGGGGGTGAACGGAGGCTTGGCCCGTAGTACCCCCTGCCATCGCCAAGCTTGCGGTCTTCGACGCCAATCCGCCTCGGCCCCCTTTTCGCGGAGATGGAGCTTCGAGACGACGCGCGCGCCGGCGGTTCGGCATTGCGTGTCGAGCTAACGTCTGGGTCGCCTTGTCACGGAGTCTTCGCTCGGCTGGGCGGAGCCATGCGCCACCTCACGCGTTTCCGAGCACCACACAGGAGACCCGACATGGCGAATGCCACCAAGACGCTCGCGCAGTTCCGCATCGTGCCGGCTGAAGACGGCCTGTCCGCGCAACTCCATATCGAGGACGAGACCGGCGCGACGCTCGAACTGAAGGCGACGCGCGAGCAGCTCGACGTGATCGCGGACGAGATCGACACGATGCTGACCTCGACCGAGGAAGCCGACGAGGTCTGAACCCCCGTTGATCGGCGGTCCATCCGCCATTGTTTCATCGGCCGGGTTTCGAACGCCCGGCCGATGCGCTTCGTGCCTCAGGGTGCCAAGTCGTGGACCGGCTTGGCCTCCGCTTTGGCCGGGGCGACCGGCGCGTTGCTGGCGGGCGTCACCAATTGCGCCGGGCTTTTGAGCGCGGCGACGTCGATCTGTGGCGGCGTCGGAAGCTGGAGATGCTCGGCCGTGTAGGCCCAAGTCGCCTGGACGCGCGCGGGGTCGTCGTTCAGCTTGGTGCCGTAGCTCGGCACGATCTGCCGGATCTTGGCCTGCCAGTCCGGCGTCGCGACCTTATCGGTGAAGACCTTCTCCAGGACCTTCAGCATGATCGGCGCCGCCGTGGAGGCGCCCGGTGATGCGCCGAGCAGGGCCGCGATGCTGCCGTCCTTGGCCGAGACGATTTCCGTGCCGAGCTTGAGAACACCGCCCTTGTCGGCGTCACGCTTGATGATCTGCACGCGCTGGCCCGCCTGCCACAGGCGCCAGTCCTCAGCCCTTGCCTGCGGGAAATACTCGCGTAGCGCCGCGATGCGGTCCTCGTCGGAGAGCATGAGCTGGCCGGCGAGATATTCCACCAACGGATATTCGTCGATGCCGACCCGCATCATCGGCCAGACATTGCTGGTCGTGGCGGAGGAGAGAAGGTCGAAATACGAGCCTTCCTTCAGGAACTTGGTGGAGAAGGTGGCGAAGGGGCCGAACAGGATGACGCGCTTGCCGCCGAGCACGCGCGTGTCGAGATGGGGCACGGACATGGGCGGCGAGCCGACCGAGGCCTTGCCATAGGCCTTGGCCAGATGCAGCATCGTCACGTCCGGGTTCTCGTTCACCAGGAACGAGCCCCCGACCGGGAAGCCGCCGTAATCTTCGCCCTCGGGAATGCCGGCCTTCTGCAGAAGATGCAGCGCGCCGCCGCCCGCGCCGATGAAGACGAAGCGCGCGTCCACCGTGCGCTCCGACCCGTCCTTCAGATTGCTGTAGGTGACGCGCCAGGTGCCGTCGCCGTTGCGCTCGATCGATTCCACCTCGCTGGAGGTCTGGAGATCGAAGCCGGGCTGGCTGGAAAGATGGGAGACGAACTGGCGGGTGATCTCGCCGAATTCCATGTCGGTGCCGAGCGGCGTCCAGGTCGCGCCGATCTTCTGCTGGGCATCCCGCCCCTGCATCATGAGCGGCACCCACTGGCGGAGTTGCTCGGGATCGGTGGAATAGTTCATGCCGGCAAAAAGCGGGCTCGCCTTCAGCGCCTCGAAGCGCTTTTCGAGATAGGCGATGTTCTCGTCGCCCCAGACGAAGCTCATGTGCGGCGTGTGGTTGATGAAGGAGCGCGGGTTCTTCAAAACGCCGTTGCGCACCTGCCAGGCCCAGAACTGGCGCGAGATCTGGAACGCCTCGTTGATCTCCACCGCCTTGGAGATGTCGATCTGACCGTCCGCCTTTTCCGGCGTGTAATTCAGTTCCGCCAGGGCCGAATGGCCGGTGCCGGCATTGTTCCAGCCGTTGGAGCTTTCCAGCGCCACGCCGTCGAGCCGCTCCAGCATCTGCATGGACCAGCCGGGCTCCAGCTCGCGCAGCCAGACGCCCAGCGTGGCGCTCATGATGCCGCCGCCGATCAGAAGCACGTCCACTTTGGAGGCGGCGGCGGTCGCCAGCGCCGGCGCGCCCGGCAGTGCCGCCACCGCGAGGCCGGCCAGCGCGGTGCCGAGAACCTGCCGTCGGTTCATGGGAAGGGCTTGATGCAGAAGATCAGCGGACGGGCGGCCGTTGTTGTCGATCACGATGAAACCTGAATGCGTTGTCGGTGTGGCCGAATGGCTCTGCGGTCCCGTTATAGGAAAGGCACGGCCTAGACAATCATCCGGCCATTCCGCCAGTCGGAAAGGCGAGAGATAGCCTCATGCAGGGCTTAAATATTAGGAAAGACATTCATCTTTCGCAGGCGCCAGAGATCGAATACCAATTTCTCGCATTGCAGCATATCGTCTATGCTTTGAAAAACTCTAAAGAACGCATATGCGAAGAGCAGTGGCGTGCGCGCGCGTCAAAAAACCGGAGCCTGATCGGCTCGGTCCAGTGAGTCGTTCGGGATCGTGGAAAGCCGGCCAGCAGTCAGGGCGGCGTCCAGGCGGTACGCTCGACCTCCAGCCCCACTGAGGGCGCCTCCAGGCGGAACACGAGGCCGGAGGGGGCGAAGTCGATCTGCGAACTGCCGCCGAACTCGGCCGCGAGCACGCGCTCCACGATCCGCCGGCCATAGCCGATGGCGGTCGGCGGGGTGACGGGCGGGCCGCCCGATTCCCGCCATTCCAGCGCGAAGCGTCCGCCGCCCACCGTCCAGGTCACGTCCACCCGTCCGTCCGCGTTGGACAGGGCGCCGTGGCGCCAGGCATTGTCGCCGAGCTCGTGCATGGCGAGCGAGAGCATGGTGGCGATGCGCGGTTTCAGCCGCACGTCCGGCCCGCCGACGCGCAGGCGATCGCCCACCCGCTCGTGCAGCGGGTCGAGCGCGCCCTGCATCACGTCCACCAGCATGGCGCTGGCCCAGGCCTCGGCGGTCAGGACGTCGTGGCTGCGGGCGATGGCCTGCAGGCGGCCGGTGATGGCGGAGGCGACGCGCTCCGGCACGGCGCCGTCGCGCAGCGTCTGCAGAACCACAGTCTGTACCGTCGCCAGCGTGTTCTTCACGCGGTGGCTCAGCTCGCGGTTGAGGAGGAAACTGTGCTCCTCGGCCCGCTTGCGCTCGGTCACGTCGAGCTGCGAGGCGAAGAAATAGGTCAGCTCGCCCTTGGAGAAGACGGGGGAGATGAGCAGCGCGTTCCAGAAGGTCGTGCCGTCCTTGCGATAGTTCAGGAGATCGACCTCGATCGAGCGCCGCGCCGCGATCGCCTCGCGCACCCTTTGCGTGTCGGCCTGACGCGTGGCGGGGCCCTGCAGGAATCGGCAGTTGCGCCCAAGGATCTCCTCACGGGAATAGCCGGTGAGATGCAGGAAGGCGTCGTTGCAGAAGACGATCGGATTGTCGGGCTGCTTGGGATCGGTGACGACCATGGGCATGCGCGTGGTGCGCACGGCGGAGGCGAACGGGTCCTCGCTGCCGCCCGTGGGAATGCCCAGTTCCGTTTCCACGCTGGGCCGGGCGTTGTCGCTCACGATCGAAACTCCTGGGCATTCGCAGTCGGCCTTGGGCAGGACGAGTCCTCCCATGGCGCGGCCGGACGATAGGCGAGGGCGCCCGCCCCGTCGAGGCCAGATTAACGGGCGTCCCCGGCAAAAGGTCCCACGCGCTGTGCAGTGCGTCAGCGAGGGGCGATCGCGGGGAGGAAAGGGCGAGGCACGGCTGGCCGGATGTCGAAAAGCGCCCGACGAAATTTCCAGGCCGGAGGCTGGTCGGGCGATTCGGGTGGGGGAGGAAGAGTGTCGCACACGACCTTGTGGGGTCTTCCGCCCGTAGCTTATCGCCCTCGAACGAGAATCCTCGGCTATCCCGCGCCCGGAGGTTTTGTCAGACGCGCGAGAGACGAAGCGAGGGGCGGGGGCTTCTTCAAGCGCGAACCTGCCACGGCGGGCAAATCGGGTCGTGTCGCCACTCTGGATGTCGCCTTATGCTTCCCGCGCTTGATCCCGCGTCCCGCTTTGGCCATGGGACTTAGTAAGACGTGGCTGGGCAGGACAGGCGCGAGCGGAAGGGGAGGCCGGGCAGGCGTGGAGATGAAGGTTCCCAATGCCGCGGCCGACGTGTCGGCCTCGGAGGCGACGGCGCGCGCGCCGGGGCGCTTTCGCGCGCTGGTGCGCCGCGAGGAGATCGCGCTCGTGGTTCTGGCCGCGATCGTCGGCGCCTGCGGGGGGCTGCTCGTCATGGGCATCTCGGCGGCGGCGCAAGCCCTGCATGTCGCCTTCTTCGCGCTGGCGCCGGGCGAGCGGCTGAGCGGGTCGCAGGCGCTGGCCTCGCCCCTCATGGCGCTGGTCCCCGCGATGGGCGGGGCGATCCTCGGTCTCATGCTGTTCTGGCAGGCGCGCGGCAAGGCGCGGGCCCTGATCGATCCGATCGAGGCCAATGCCCTGCATGGCGGGCGCATGTCGTTTCGCGACGGGATCGTGGTGGTGGCGCAGAACCTCGTGTCCAACGGGTTCGGCGCCTCGGTCGGACTCGAGGCGGCCTATACGCAGATTTCGGCCGGGCTCGCCTCACGCTGCGGCGTCGCCTTCGAGATGCGGCGCGGCGACATGCGCACGCTGGTCGGCTGCGGCGCGGCAGCGGCCATCGCGGCGGCCTTCGACGCCCCGCTGACGGGCGCCTTCTACGCTTTCGAACTCATCATCGGCACCTATGCCGTGGCGGCGCTGGCGCCCGTCGTCGCGGCGGCGCTGTCGGGCATGTTCGTCTCGTGCCTCTTGTCGGACAGCCCGCATCTCGTCGAGATCGTGGCGCCGGGCGCCCTGCCGGCCTCGGTCTGGCCCGCCGCGCTGGTGCTGGCCGCCTTCGCGGCGGGGCTCGGCATTCTCATCATGCAAGGGGTGACGCTGGTGGAGCGCGGCTTCCGCCAGACAAGGCTGCCCCAGCCGCTCCGCCCCTTTGCGGGCGGGCTGCTGCTCGGCGCCCTGGCGCTCCTGACGCCGCAGGTCCTCTCGTCCGGGCACGGCGCGTTGGAAATTCGCATCGACGCGGCCATGTCGCTGTCCTCGCTCGCAGTGATCCTGGCGCTCAAGGCGCTGGCGTCGGCGATCTCCATCGGCAGCGGCTTTCGCGGCGGCCTGTTCTTCGCCTCGCTGTTTCTCGGCGCCATGCTGGGGCGGCTCTTCGCCGATCTCGCCGGCCCGGTTCTGCCCGGCGTCGAGCCCGTGGTCTTCGCCGTGGTCGGCATGAGCGCGCTCGCCACCGCCATTGTCGGCGGGCCGCTGACCATGACCTTTCTGGCGCTGGAGATGACCGGGGACTTTCCGATCGCGGCGCTGGTGCTGGCTGCTTCCGTCACCACCTCGCTCGCGGTGCGGCGGACCTTCGGCTATTCCTTCGCCACCTGGCGCTTCCACCTGCGCGGCGAGACCATCCGCAGCGCTCACGATGTCGGCTGGATCCGCAACCTGACGGTGGGGCGCATGATGCGGCGGGATCTTCGCACCGTACCGACCGACCTGTCCCTGAAGTCGTTCCGCCGCTCCTTTCCGCTCGGTTCGCAACAGCGAGTGGTGGCGGTGGACCCGGCCAGCGACGCCTATGCCGGCCTTGTGCTCGTGCCCGATGCCTATGCCGACGGGCTCACCGATCTCGACGCCGAGGTCTCGACTCTGCTTCGCTTCACCGACGCGACGCTGCGCCCTTCCATGAATGCGCGCGAGGCCATGGCCCTGTTCGAAGCGACCGAGAGCGAGGCGCTGGCCGTGGTGGATGGGGCGGAGGCGGGCCGCGTCGTCGGCCTCCTCACCGAAAGCCACGTGCTGCGTCGCTACAGCGAGGAACTGGACCTGCGCCGACGCGAGGCGACGGGCGTGGCGTGAGGCCAACCGCCGGGCGCTTCGAGCTACAGGCCTCGCGCCGATCAGGTCGAGACGCGGTAGCGCTCTTGTTTTGCGATTGGGCTTGTCGGGCACCGTGCGCCGATCGCCGCTTCGGGGAAGCGGACTCGCGGCGTCGCCCTCTTAGACCGATCGCGCGAATTCCAGATTGCGGCGACAGGTGCAGTGCATCAATTTCACCGCGAAGGCTCGCACATCGGAGTGTGCACCGCTTATAGTAAGTTAGGCGGACGATTCGCGAGTTGTTTTCGTCCCCTTGGCTTTGGCCGACCGGCCCTCGCGCTGGCCGCGCCTGTCGCGATCGGGCCCGGGGTGTGGCAGAACTGATCCCGTCCCTCTGGCGGCTGGATCGGTATCGACGGACGCGAGGAGGCGCGAGATCGGAGTTGCCCATGCTCATAGCCCTGGCCCGGCGCCTCGCCGGCTTCGCGCTGACCTTCTTGATCCTTTCGGTCTTCGTCTTCGCGGTGATGGAGGTCATGCCCGGCGATCCGGCGGCCACGATGCTCGGGACTTCGGCGACGCCCGAGACGTTGGCGGCGCTGCGCACGTCGATGGGGCTCGATGCGCCGCTGATCGAGCGCTACGCCGCGTGGCTCGGGGGCCTTGCCATGGGTAATCTCGGCACATCCTACACCTACGGCGTGCCGGTGCGCGACCTCATCGCCGAGCGCCTCGCGGTGACGCTGCCGCTCACCTTGATGGCGGCGACGCTGGCGGTTCTCGTCGCCCTGCCGCTCGGCACGCTCGCCGCCGCCCGGCCCGGCGGCGCGGTGGACATGGCGGCCACCTTCTATGCCCAGGCCGGTATCGCCGTGCCGAATTTCTGGATCGGCCTGCTGCTCGTCATGGGCGTGGCGCTGGGGCTCGGGCTCCTGCCGGCGGGGGGCTTTCCAGGCTGGGATGCCGGCGTCTGGCCGGCGGTCCGGGCGCTGATTCTGCCGACCGTGGCGCTGGCGATCCCGCAATCGGCGGTCCTCGTCAACATCACGCGCGCCGCCGTGGTGGAGGTGCTGAACGAGGATTTCGTGCGGACCGCGAGGGCCAAGGGCGCCTCGCCCGCCAGAGCCCTGTGGCGCCACGCCGTGCCCAACGCCTTGGTGCCTGTGCTCACCATGCTCGGCCTGCAATTCTCGTTTTTGATCGCGGGCGCGGTGCTGGTGGAAAACGTCTTCAACCTTCCCGGCATGGGCCGCCTCGCCTGGCAGGCCCTGTCGCAGCGCGATCTCGTGGTGATCCAGAACGTCGTCCTGTTCTTCGCCGTGATCGTCATCCTCGTGAATCTGGTGGTGGACATCCTGCACACGATCGTCGATCCGCGCCTTCGCAGGCGCGCATGAGCACGCTGGCCTTGCCCTCCGCGCCCGTGCCCCGCCGCCTGTGGAACAGCTCGCTCCTGATCGGCCTCGCGATCACGCTGACGCTGGCCTCGCTGGCGCTCCTGTCGCTGGTCTGGACCCCGGCCGAGCCGGCCAAGCTCAACATCCTGCGCAAGCTGAAGGGGCCGCTGGAGGCGGGCTGGCTCGGCACCGACCAGCTTGGCCGCGACATCGCCTCCATGATGATGGTGGGCGCGCGCAACTCCCTCTCCGTCGCGCTCGGCAGCGTCGGCTTCGGCGCCGCGCTCGGCACGCTGGCGGGCGTCTTCGCCGCCGCCCGGCCGGGCCTGTTCGACGCGGCCCTCATGCGGGTCTGCGACGCGCTGTTCGCCCTGCCGCCCATCCTTTCCGCGATCATGCTCGGGGCGATCCTCGGCCCCGGCTCGCTGACGGCCGCGACCGCCATCGGTGTCTTCATGATCCCCGTCTTCGCCCGCGTCACCCGCGGCGCGGCGCGCCAGATCTGGGCGCGCGAGTACATTCTCGCCGCTCGGATGGCCGGCAAGGGCACCGCGCGCATCACCGCCGAGCATGTCCTGCCCAATATTTCCGGCCAGATCATCGTGCAGGTGACGATCCAGCTCGGGCTCGCGATCCTGACCGAGGCGGGCCTGTCCTTTCTCGGCCTCGGGCCGACCCCGCCGGCCCCGACCTGGGGGCGGATGCTGGCCGATTCCCAGACCTATCTCCTCCAGGCGCCGCATATGGCGGTGATCCCGGGCCTTGCGATCGCGCTGACCGTTCTCGGGCTCAATCTCACGGGTCGGGGGCTCGCCGCCCATCTCGACCCGCGCGGAAGGGGAGCCGTCTGATGCTGGACGTTCGTTCGCTCTCGGTCACCTTCCGGCGGCCGGAAGGCTTCGTTCGCGTCGTCGACGATCTGTCCTTCACGCTGGCACGCGGCGAAACGCTGGGCATCGTCGGCGAGTCCGGCTCGGGCAAGTCCATCACGGCACTGGCCGCGATTGGCCTCCTGCCGCGCGGTGCGCGGGCCGAGGGGCAGATCCTGTTCGAGGGGCGAGACATGCTGGCCCTTTCGGAGCGCGAGCGCTGCGCCTTGCGCGGACGGCGCATCGGAATGATCTTCCAGGAGCCGATGACGGCTCTGAACCCGGCCATGACCGTGGGCGCGCAGATCGCGGAGGGCATTCGCCTGCACACGTCCGCCACGCGGCGCGAGGCGCGGGCCGAGGCTCTCGCGCTTCTGGAGCGGGTGCGCATTCCCGATCCCGCCCGGCGCATCGACAGCTATCCCCACGAACTCTCCGGCGGCCAGCGCCAGCGCGTCGGCATCGCCATCGCCCTGGCGCTGAAGCCTGATCTGCTGATCGCCGACGAGCCCACGACCGCGCTGGACGTGACCGTGCAGAAGGAGGTGCTCGACATTCTGGAGGAGCTGGTGGACGAGCTCGGCCTCGCGCTGATCCTCATCAGCCACGATCTCGGCGTGATCGCGCGGATCGCCGATCGCACGCTGGTCATGCTTCGCGGCCGGACGATGGAGGAGGGGCCGACCGAGCGTGTCCTGCGCCATCCCGCCAGCAGCTACACCAGCGAACTCCTCGCCGCCCTGCCGCGCCGCGCCCGCGCCGGCCTTGCCTCCTCGCCCGCCGCCGATCGGGAGCCGGCGCGATGAGCGAGGCGAGAACCCCTCCCGTTCTCGACGTGCGCCATCTGTCGCGCGACTACCGCGTGCGCGGGGCGAACGGGGCAAGCCGCGCCTTTCGCGCCGTGGACGACGTGTCGCTGCGGCTGGAGCGCGGCTCGATCCTGGGGCTGGTCGGGGAATCGGGCTGCGGCAAGTCCACGTTGGCGCGCATCGTCATGGCACTGGACCGCCCGACCTCGGGCGAGGTCCTGATCGAGGGCGAGGACCTCTTCGGTCTCTCGCCCCGCGCGCTCGCCGCCAAGCGGCGCGACTTCCAGATGGTGTTTCAGGACCCCTATGGCTCGCTCGATCCGCGCCACAGGGTGGAGCGCATCGTCGCCGAGCCTCTCCATGTCGTGCCGGACGCGCCAAAGGGCCGGGATCGAACCGATCTTGTCGCGCGGCTTCTGGAAAGCGTCGGCCTGCGCGCGGCCGACGGGGCGCGCTACCCCCACGAGTTTTCCGGCGGCCAGCGCCAGCGCATCGCCATCGCCCGGGCGCTCGTCACGCAGCCGCGCCTCGTGGTGGCCGACGAGGCGGTCTCCGCGCTCGACCTCTCGGTTCAGGCGCAGATCCTGCGGCTGATCCTCGATCTTCGCGACCGGCACGGCCTGTCGGTGCTCTTCATCAGCCACAATATCGGCGTGGTGGACGAGATCGCCGACCGCGTCGCCGTCATGAGCGCCGGGCGCGTGGTGGAGGAGGGGGGCGTGCGGGACGTTCTCGACCGGCCGCAGCACGACTACACAAGACGGCTCCTCGCGGCCGAGCCGACGCTGCACACGATCGGCCGCCGCCGGCGCTCCCCGCCCGTTTCCCCAGCTCCTGTCCAGGCCCCGTGATGATCGATCTGTTGTCTCTCGACGCCGCCGCTGTTCTCGCCGCCTTCGCGGAGCGGCGCCTGTCTCCGGTGGAGTATTTCGATTGGGTCACGCGCCGGATCGAGCTTTGGGAGCCGCATATCTCGGCGCTCTACGCCTACGATCCCGAAGCGGCCCGTGCGGCGGCGAAGGCCTCCGAGGCGCGCTGGGCGAAGGGCACGCCGATGGGGCCGCTCGACGGATTGCCGGTTACGGTGAAGGAACTGATCGCGACCGAGGGCACGCCGATCCCGCTCGGCACGGCGGCGACGACGCTTGTGCCGGCGGCAGCGGACGCGCCCTCGGCCGCGCGCCTGCGCGAAGCCGGCGCCATCCTCTTCGCCAAGACCACATGCCCCGATTTCGGCATGCTCTCGTCCGGCCTTTCCACCTTCCACAAGCTGACGCGCAACCCATGGAACCTCGCCCGGAACCCCGGCGGCTCCAGCGCCGGAGCGGGCGCGGCCGCCGCCGCCGGCTACGGCCCGCTCCATCTCGGCACCGATATCGGCGGTTCGGTGCGACTGCCCGCCAACTGGTGCGGCCTGTTCGGCTTGAAGCCCAGCAACGGGCGCATTCCGATCGATCCCTATTATGTCGGCCGCTCTGCCGGGCCGATGACCCGCAGCGTCGCCGACGCCGCCCTGATGATGCCGGTCCTCTCCCTGCCCGACGCGCGCGACGCTACCAGCCTTCCCTACGAGGCGCTGGCCTGGGGCGAGTTCGCGGTGGATGTCTCGGGCCTGCGGATCGGCCTGATGCTGGACGCCGGCTGCGGTCTGCCGGTGGACGAGAGCGTGCGGGCAGTGGTGGAGGCGGCGGCGCAACGCTTCGAGGCGGCGGGCGCGCGTATCATCGAGGTGCCCGGCGTTCTCACCCGCACCATGCTGGACGGGCTGGACGATTTCTGGCGCGCCAAGTTCGGGGGCGACATGGCGCTCTTGGACGAGGCGGCGCGCGGGCGCGTGCTGCCCGCGATCACTGAGTGGGCCGAGCGGGGCGGGCGGCTCTCGGGCGTGGAGGTCGCCCGCGGCTTCAACCGGACGCTGGACATGGCACGCGCCTGCGCCGCCCTGTTTCAGGAGGTGGACGTCGTGCTTTCGCCGACCACGCCGGTGGTGCACTATCCCGCCGAATGGCCCTCGCCCACCAACGACCCCGCCGGGCGCCCCTTCGAGCACATCGCCTTCACCGTGCCCTGGAACATGAGCGGCCAGCCGGCCGCCTCGATCAATGCGGGCTTCACGCCGGACGGCTTTCCGATCGGGATGCAGATCGTCGGCCCGCGCTTCGGCGATCTCTTGGTGATGCGCCTGTCGAAACTCTTCGAAAGCTGGAGGGCGCCGATCCGCTGGCCCGAGCCGCCGCGCATGGCCGCGCCCGCGCCGCAGGACGCGCTCCTGCCGGCCTGACCCGTTCGGGCCTTCAACTCGTGGAGAGACGGGCGAGGGCGGCTAGGATCATGCGCTCGGAGCGGACGAGATAGCGCTCCATGGCGCGGCTCGCCTCTTCGGGCCGGCCCGCTTCGAGTTCGGCCAGGATCGACGCGTTCATCTCGATATAGGGGGCGTGCAAGCGCTCGGGATCGTCCAATTGGCCGAAGCAAAGGCGCAGTTCGGCGGCGACCTGCGCGTAGAAGGACGACAGGCGCTGGCTGTCGGCCAGATCCACCACGGCGGCGTGAAAGCGCATGTTGGCGCTGCCGACGCCCTGCCAGTCGGCCTCAGCATGGCGCGCCCGCGCCTCGGCCACGGCCTCGGCCATGCGCGCGGCGGCGGGGTGGCCGGGATAGGCCTGGGCCAGGGCCTGGCATTCCAGCATCCGGCGCACACGGTAGATGTCGAGGATCGAGGCGGCCGAAGGCACCGAGACGAAAACGCCGCGATTGGGCTCGTGGTGCAGCAGCCCTTCCTTGGTGAGGAGGCGGAACACCTCGCGCAGCGTGTTGCGCGACACGGCGAGATCGCTTGCCAACGCCGTTTCGGACAGGCGCTGGCCGGGCAGAAGCTCGCCCGCGATGATGCGGTCGCGCAGCGCCTCGGCGATGCGCGCCGTCAGCGCCAGCGGATTGGCAACGACCGCGCTCAATCGGAAAGGCCGCGCCCAGAGCTGGCCCAAGCGGTCTTGGTCGTTCGCGCCGGCATCCCCGCTCCTTGGCTCGTGTCTCGAATCGTCGCGGACCATCGGCCAAGCCGGGGCCGACATCAAGCCTCGAGCGCACCCTAGACGATGGGTAGAGCCGGACTTTGCGCAAGAGCCGCGCAAGACGTTGATCGCTTGTTGGACATTCTGCCTGCGTCCTGCACAAATTGCAGGACAGTCATGCAAAAATCGTTGAACAATATTGACCTTGTCGTTCAATCGTTGGAAGCTGTGACCGCAATTCGGCCCCAATCCTCCGGCGCGCGCCGCCCCATGGGAGCATGACGATGGATCCAGTTCCTTCCCCCCGGCCGGACGTGCCGGCCGCGTCCTCGACCTTCGGGCGGGGCAACGAGTCCAAGCGCTTCGCCCTGGTCTCGGCCGTCTTCCTGATGGCGACCGCCGCCAGCGGGCCCGGCTTCATCACCCAGACCGCGACCTTCACCCAAACCATGGGCGCGGCCTTCGCCTTCGGCATTCTGGCCTCGGTCGTCATCGACTACATCGTCCAGATCAACATCTGGCGCATCGTCGCCGCCACGCGCATGCGCGCCTCCGACATCGCCAACGCGGCGATCCCCGGCTCGGGCTATCTCCTGGCCTTCCTCGTCATCCTGGGAGGGCTGTTCTTCAACATCGCCAATGTCGCGGGCGCGGGCCTTGGCCTCAACGCGCTGGTTGGGCTCGACCCCAAGATCGGCGGCGCGCTCTCGGCGCTGCTGGCCATCGGGATCTTCCTCAACAAGCGCGCCGGCGGGGTCATGGACCGCACCATGATCGCGCTCGGTGTCATCAAGATCGCGCTGATCCTGTTCGTCGCCTATTCCGCCAGCCCGCCGGTCGGCGAGGCGCTGCGCCAGACCGTCTGGCCCGACACGATCGACTTCCCCACGATCACCACGATCGTCGGCGGCACGGTCGGCGGCTATCTCACCTATGCCGGCGCCCACCGCCTTCTCGACAAGGGGCTGGTCGGCAAGGAGAACATCCCCTCCGTCACCAAGGCCGCGCTGAACGGCATCACGGTGACGGGCATCATGCGCTTCATCCTGTTCCTCGGCATTCTCGGCGTCGTCTCGTCCGGCGTCACGCTGGACCTGTCGGGCCGCACCGCCAACCCCGCCGCCCAGGCCTTCGGCCACGCCGTCGGCGAGTTCGGCTTCCGCGTTTTCGGCCTGATCTTCTGGGCCGCCGGCATGAGCTCGATCATCGGCGCGGCCTATACGTCGGTCTCGTTCATGACCGCCTTCAAGACCGGCATGAGCGATCGCGCCCGGTCCTACGCCACCGTCGTCTTCATCTCCGTGTCGCTCGCCATCTTCCTCGCCATCGGCACCACGCCCGCCGCGCTTCTCGTCTTCGTCGGCGGCTTCAACGGGCTTGTCCTGCCGATCGGCCTCACCATCATCCTCTACGCCGCCTGGGCACGGCGGGATCTGATGGGCGACTATCGTCACCCCGTCTGGCTCTTTGGCCTCGGCGTCGCCACCGCTGCCTTGACCTGGTGGATGGGCTATCGCTCCATCGGCCCGATCTTCGCCTTCCTCAGCCGCTGACCCGCGAAAGGACGAAACGCCCATGTCCGCCATCGACCTCAACAGCGATCTCGGCGAAAGCTACGGCGCCTGGGCCATGGGCGACGACGCGGCGATGCTCTCCATCGTCTCCAGCGCCAACATCGCCTGCGGCTTCCATGCCGGCGATCCCGCCGGTCTCCTGCGCACCTTGCGCGAGGCGGCCGAGCGGGGCGTCCGGGTCGGCGCCCATGTCTCGTACCCCGATCGCGTCGGCTTCGGTCGGCGCGACATGGACGTGGCGCACGAGGAACTCGTGGCCGACGTCGTCTACCAAATCGGCGCGCTGCAGGGTCTGGCCCGCGCCGCCGGCACCTCGGTCACCTACGTCAAGCCGCATGGCGCGCTCTACAACCGCATCGCCGGCGACGCGCGCCAGGGACGGGCGGTGATCGAAGGGATCAAGCTGGCCGACCCCACCTTGGTCCTGATGGGGCTCGCCGGTGCGCCGATCCTCACGCAGGCCCGCGAGGCGGGGCTGGCGACCGTGGCCGAGGCCTTCGCCGACCGCGCTTATACGCCGGAGGGCACGCTCGTCTCGCGCCGCGAGCCAGGCGCGGTGATCCACGATCCCGAAACGGTCGCCCGCCGCATGGTGCAGCTTGCCCAGTCCGGCACGCTGGAAGCGATCGACGGCTCCACCGTGCGCCTCACCGCGCAGTCGATCTGCGTTCATGGGGACAGCCCCGGCGCGGTCGCCATCGCGCGCGCCGTGCGCGAGGCCTTCGAGGCTTCCTCCATCGCCGTGCGGCCCTTCACGGGAGAGCGGGCATGAGTGCCGTCGCCACGCAGGCGCAGCTGGAAAGCGCCCGCGCGGCGCGGCTTCGCTACCGCGTCGGCCAAGTGGCGCCGACGGCCGGCGTCGCGCCGGGCCTGACGCAGGCGAACATGATCGTCCTGCCGCGCGACTGGGCCTTCGACTTCCTGCTCTACGCCCAGCGCAACCCCAAGAGTTGCCCGGTGCTGGACATCACGGATGCGGGGTCGGTCACCACGACGCTCGCGCCGCAAGCGGACCTTCGCACCGACCTGCCGCTCTACCGCATCTGGCGGGACGGCAAGCTGGCCGAGGAAGTGCCGGACGCGACAGCCGCCTGGGCCGAGCATCCCGATCTCGTCGCCTTCCTGATCGGCTGCTCCTTCACCTTCGAGACGCCGCTGGTCGAGGCCGGCATCGAGGTGCGCCACATCACCGACGGCACCAATGTGCCGATGTATCTGACCGACCGCGCCTGCCGCCCGGCCGGGCGCCTCAGGGGCAATCTCGTCGTCTCCATGCGCCCAGTTCCGGCCGAGCGCGTGGCGGATGCGGCGATGATCTCGGGGCGCTTTCCCGCCGTGCACGGCGCGCCCGTCCATGTCGGCGCACCGGAGCGGATCGGCATATCCGACCTCGCCAAGCCCGACTTCGGCGATCCCGTTCGCATCGAGCCCGGCGAGATCCCGGTCTTCTGGGCCTGCGGCGTCACCCCGCAGGCGGCGGTCATGGCCTCCGGCGTGCCCTTCGCCATCACCCATTCGCCGGGCCACATGTTCGTAACCGACATTCCCGACGCGGCCTATCACGTTTGAGAGTTCTTCCGATGCGCATCCTGCCGGTCAGTCTTCGCGTGGTGCTGGTGGAGCTTGCCGATCTCGGCGAGACGCTGGCACTCTTCGCCTCGCTTCAGGCCGAGCCTCTGGCGGGCGTCGACGAGGTTCTGCCGGCGGCGCGCACGCTGATGATCCGCTTCCAACCCGAAATCCTCTCGCCCGAGTCGTTGGCGGAGGCCCTGCGCGCGCGCGATCTCGCCGCCCGGCCCGAGCGCGGTGGCGCGCTGGTCGAGGTGCCGACCGTCTATGACGGCGAGGATCTCGCCGAGGTGGCGGCGCTGACCGGGCTCTCCGTCGAGGAGGTGATTCGCCGCCACGCGGCCTCCGAGTTCACCGTCGCCTTTTCCGGCTTCGCGCCGGGCTTCGGCTATCTCGTCGGCGGCGACGAGACGCTGCACGTGCCGCGTCGGCAGAGCCCGCGCACGCGCATTCCGGCGGGCTCGGTGGCGCTGGCCGGACCGTTCAGCGGCGTTTATCCGCAGCCGAGCCCCGGCGGCTGGCAGCTCATCGGCACGACGCCCGTGCCGATGTGGGACCTCGCTCGCACCCCGCCGGCCCTGTTCCAACCGGGAGATCGGGTGCGCTTCGTCCCCATCGCGCCGGTCGAGGCCGAGCGGCTTCGCGAGGAGGCCACGGCCGCCGTGCCCGCGGCCGAGGCGCAGGCGCGGGCAGGGGGCTTGGCCGTTCTCGCCGCGCCCATGCCCGCCTTGTTTCAGGATCGCGGCCGCTTCGGCGAAACGCGCCAGGGCGTTTCTGCCTCCGGCGCACTGGACGGCGGCGCCATGCGCGCGGCCAACAGGCTGGTCGGCAACCGGACCGACGCGCCGGTGCTGGAGATCACCGGCGGCGGCTTTCGGCTGGAAGCGCGAGCGAGCGCCGTTGTGGCGATCGCCGGCGCGCCCGCGCCTTTGTCGCTGACCGACGCGGCTGGGCGCAACGTGCCGGCCGAGACGTGGCGCGCGCTGGCCCTGGAGCCCGGCGACAGGTTGGAGATCGCCGCGCCCAAAGCCGGCGTGCGAACCTATCTGGCGCTGCGCGGTGGCTTCGCCGTGGAGCCCGTTCTCGGCAGCGCCAGCACGGACACGCTCGCCCATGTCGGCCCGCCGGTGGTGACGGCGGGGGCCGTGCTGCGCGCCGACCCGGTCGCGAGAGCGATCGTCGGCGCGGCGACCCCCGCGCTCGAAGCGCCCTTCCTTTGCCCGACGCGCGGCGAGACCGTGGTGCTCGACGTCGTCATGGGGCCGCGTACGGACTGGTTCACTGAGGAGGCGATCGAGCTCCTGGCGTCTCAGGTCTTCGAGGTCACGCCGCAGTCGAACCGCGTGGGCATCCGTCTCGAGGGCGCCGTGCCTCTTTCCAAGCGCGAAGGGATGGGCGAATTGCCGAGCGAGGGCACGGCGACCGGCGCCATTCAGGTGCCCCATAGCGGCCAGCCCGTCCTGTTCCTGGCCGATCATCCGCTGACCGGCGGCTATCCCGTGATCGCGACGGTCGCCGAATACCATCTCGACCTCGCGGGCCAGATCCCGGTTCATGCCCGCATCCGCTTCCGCCCGATCCGCCCCTTTGCGGAGATCGGGCCTCTCGCTGACGAGACCACGCCATGAAAAAAGTCCTCATCGCCAATCGCGGCGAGATCGCTCTTCGCATCGTTCGCGCCTGCCGCGACGCCGGGCTCGGCTCGGTCGCGGTCTATGCCGACGCGGATGCCGACGCGCCCTTCGCCCGCGCCGCCGACGAGGCCTATGCGCTGGGCGGCGACAAGCCGGCCGACACCTATCTCGACGGCGCGAAACTCGTCGCGATTGCCTTGAAGGCCGGCGCCGACGCCGTCCATCCCGGCTACGGCTTCCTGTCGGAGCGGGCGGATTTCGCAAAGGCCGTGATCGACGCCGGCCTCACCTGGATCGGCCCCGACCCGGCGGTGATCGAGGCGCTGGGCGACAAGGTCGAGGCGCGGCGCATCGCCGAGCGCGTCGGCGCGCCGCTGGTGGCCGGTACGGACGGCCCGGCCGCCTCCGCGGAGGAGGTTCTGGCCTTCGCTCGCGAGCACGGGCTCCCCATCGCCATCAAGGCCGCTTTCGGCGGTGGCGGGCGCGGGCTGAAGGTCGCCTGGGAGATGGACGAGGTGGCCGAGCTCTTCGAGTCGGCCGTGCGCGAAGCGACCAGCGCCTTCGGGCGCGGCGAGTGCTTCGTGGAGCGCTTCATCGACCGGCCGCGCCATGTGGAAGCGCAGGTCCTCGCCGACCGGCACGGCCATGTCGCGGTGCTCGGCACGCGCGACTGCTCGCTGCAGCGGCGCAACCAGAAGCTGGTGGAGGAGGCGCCCGCGCCCTTCCTCACCGACGAGCAGCGCGCTCGCATCCATGAATCCGCCCGCGCCATCTGCGCGGAGGCCGGCTATACCGGCGCCGGAACGGTAGAATTCCTGCTCGGTCGCGACGGGATCATCTCCTTTCTCGAGGTCAACACGCGGCTGCAGGTCGAGCATCCCGTGACCGAGGAGACGATGGGCATCGACCTCGTGCGCGAGCAGTTCCGCATCGCCGACGGCCTTCCTTTGTCCTTTTCGGAGGTTCCGGCGCCGCGCGGCCATTCCATCGAGTTCCGCATCAACGCAGAGGACCCCGCGCGCGGCTTCCTGCCGACGCCGGGGGAGGTGACGCGTTTCGACCCGCCTTCCGGCCCCGGCATCCGGCTCGATAGCGGTGTCATCGCCGGCTCGCGCGTTCACCCCGCCTTCGACTCCATGCTGGCCAAGCTGATCGTGACCGGCGCGACGCGCGAGGAGGCGCTCGCCCGCGCGCGCCGGGCCTTGGGCGAGTTCGCGATCGAGGGCGTCGCCACGGTGCTGCCGTTCCACCGCGCGGTTCTCGATGCGTCGGCCTTCACAGCGGAAGACGGTTTCGGCGTTCACACGCGCTGGATCGAGACGGAATTCGCCGACACGCTGGCCGAGCAGGCGCGGCCCGCGCCTCTCGGTGAAGCGCCCATGCTGCGCCTTCCCGTGGAAATCGACGGACGCCGCGTCCTGCTCGGCCTGCCCGCATCCTTCGCCGCCGGCCTCAACCCGCTCGCCGCGCCCGCGCAAGCCTCGGTGTCGAGTGCCGTGGCGGATCCCGGCGCGGTCACGGCCCCCGTCGCCGGAACGCTCCAGGTCTGGCGCTTCTCGGACGGCGACGCGGTGGAGTCCGGCGCGATCCTCGTCACGATGGAAGCCATGAAGATGGAGACCAACGTGACGGCGCCGCATGCGGGTCGCCTGCGCATCCTTTCCAAGGACGGATATCAGGAGGCTGGCGCGGTTCTGGGGCGGATCGAGCCCGCCTGAGGCAGGTGCCGCACGGCGGCGCGATGCGTCGGGGCGATGGTCGGCCCGGCGCTTCCGTTCGCCGCGAGCCGGCACGGCGCTGAACCTGGGCGACCGGTGTCGGCGCTTGAGGGCGTTCGGCTCGTGCTCTTGCATAAGGGGCGGCTTGCCACTTGGCTCTGCCTACGGCACTTTGGACGTTGTCAGCCTAGATGCGGCGATCTTGATCGGCCCGCACCGGGCTTCTTGGGCAACGGACTGCCAGCTGACACTCACCCCATTATTCGTGTTCCATAAGACAAATTATGAAGCTTGAGTTTTTCTCATCTTAATCAGAGGGTTGTGCGAGCGAGCTACCAGAGGAGATGTTGCCTAGCAGTTCGCGGAATTGACGGCCCTGGCGAAATATCTCCAATCCCGATGACGCAATCTCAGCCGGCGCGGCCGGGACTTGACCCGCGCTCGGCAACCATCCCGCGACCTCGCCGACCGACCCCGTCGACGTTTGAACGTCTCCTCAATGATTTGCGATTGATAGCTGCCCGTCAGTTTACTGCGGCACCGGCGCCGACAGCGCTCCTTGCCGGCGCCCCTTGGCGATCAGCCAGCGGTGGAAGTCCCGCGCGAAAGGTTTGTCCAGCGAGGGCGGGCTCCAGGCAAGGAAATACGGCGCGGCCAGCCGCAGCCGGCGGTCGAAGGGAACGACCAGGCGGCCGCTTTCCAACTCGTCTGCGATCATCGACATCTGCGCCAGCACGAAGCCCCGCCCCGCTACGGCGGCGTCGATCGCGCTGGAGGACAGCATGTAGGAAAGGTCGCGCGGAATCTCGCCCGCTGGCGCGCCCACGTCCGCCGCCCAGTCCTCCCAACTCGGTGCCAGCGAGGCGGCCCCGGCCCAGACGATGTGAAGCAGCGGGAAGCTCAGAATGTCGGCGCCCTCTCGCAGCCGCCGCCCCTCGATCAGGCGCGGCGAGCAGGCCGGCACGGCCCAGTCGGTGAAGAGTTCCGCCGCGTGGAGATAGCGCGGCTGCGGCCCGTAGAAGATGCGAAAGTCGATCCCGTCCCGCTCCAGATCGGGCTCCTGTTCCGTGCCGACGAGCTGCACCACCGAGCCCGGACACAGCGCGCGCCACTCGAAGATCTCGCGCCCGATCCATTTGCCGAGCACCGAAGTGAGCGCGCTGAGGCTGAGCGCCGTGTCGCCCCGGGCCCGGCGCACGATCTCCGCCGCGCCGGCCAGCCGCGCGAAGCCCGCATGGATCTCGGCATGGTAGAGCCGGCCCCAGCGCGTCAGCTCCATCCGCCGGCCGCGCCGCTCGATCAGCGAAAGGCCCAGATGCTCTTCCAGCTTCTGCAATTGCTGCGTCACCGCGCCGGGCGAAACGCCGAGTTCGCGTGCCGCTTCGCTCACGCTGCCATGCGTGCCGAAGGCGGCGAAGGCTTGGAGCGCTTTGAGATGCGGGATGGGCGCCATGGTCCTCAGGCAGTTTGGATTTAGAATAACTAAAACATAGCACAGTTTTCAGCCGGTTGCTCCGTCTGCCGAAAGTTTCGACAATGTTGGGAATGAGACGGTGAGGATCGATCGATGTTTCTGCGAAACGCCTGGTATGTCGCGGCCTGGGATCACGAAGTCGCCGAGGGTCTGATGCCCGTCCGCGTGCTCGGCGAGAACATCGTCCTTTATCGCCGCCGCGACGGCGCGGTCGCCGCGCTGGAGGATGCCTGCCCGCATCGCAAGCTCCCCCTCTCCATGGGCCGCATCAAGGGCGACGACGTCGAGTGCGGCTATCACGGCCTCACCTTCGACGGTACGGGCACCTGCACCCGCGTTCCTGGCGCCGAGCGCATTCCGCATGTGGCGCGCGTTCGCGCCTACCCCATCCACGAGCGCTATGGCCTGCTCTGGATCTGGATGGGCGAGGCGGAAAAGGCCGACCCGGCCGAAATTTTCACGGTTGAGCACTGGGGCGATCCGGCCTGGGGCATCAATCGCGGCGAGTCCATGACGCTCGCCTGCAACTATCTCTACATGACCGACAATCTGCTGGACCCCTCGCATGTCGCCTGGGTTCACCAGAGTTCTTTCGCCAGCTCGGCCTGCGAGGAGACGCCGCTGGAAACGACGGTCGCGCCGAACGGCGTCACGGTCTGGCGCTGGATGATCGATTCCGAGCCGGCGCCCTTCTACGCGCCCTTCCTGAAATTCAGCGGCCATTGCGACCGCAAGCAGCACTACGAGGTGCGCTATCCCTCGAACGCCATCATCAAGGCGATCTTCGTGCCGGCCAACAGCTATCGCGAGGACGAGCCGCTGCACGAGGACGTGTTCCTGATGGACAGCTACAACTTCATGACCCCGGTCGACGAAGGTCACACCAAATATTACTGGTTCCAGATGCGAAACTTCGCGCCGGACGACGCCGAGGTTTCCGCCCGCTTCGCCAAGTCGGTGCGCGGCGCATTCGAGGAGGACCGCGTCGTTCTGGAGGCGGTCGACCATGGCATGGCCAACAAGCAGACGCCCAATCTCGATCTCAAGATCGATGTCGGCCCCTTGCGTTTCCGCCGCCGGATGCAGCAGCTGATCGAGGCCGAGCGAGCCGCGCTAGCGCCCAATGCCGTTCCTGCTCCTGCGGCGGCGTCCCTCGCCCCCGCTTCCGTCGCGGCCGAATGAGCGAGGCCCCCTTGGCTGCGGCCGCCGGCTTCCGGCGTCTGCGCCTGCTGGACGCGCGGCGCGAGAGCGCGGCCATCACCTCGTATCTCCTAGAGCCGGTGGAGCCCGGCGGCTGGGCGCCCTTCGCGCCGGGGCAGTTCCTCGTGTTCCGCCTGCCGGACGCCACCTCGCCGGGCGGCTGGGCTTTGCGCAACTATTCCATCTCCGGCCCCTCGGACGGGCGAACCTACCGCATCTCCGTGAAACGCGAGCCCTGTGCGCGCGGGGCGGACGGCGCGGGCCTGGGGTCGGGCCATTTCCACCATCGCCTTCTGCCCGGCGACGAGGTCTGGGCCAGCGCGCCGCGCGGCGAGTTCGTGCTGGACGAGACGAGCGGACGCGCCGTCCTTCTCCTGTCGGGCGGCGTCGGGATCACGCCGCTGCTGGCGATGCTGCACCATCTGACCGAGCGATCCGACCGGCGGGTGCATTTCGTCCATGCCTGCGAGGACGGGCGCAACCATGCGCTGGCCGACGAGGTGGAGGCGCTGGCGGCTGCGCGCGCCGGCATAAGCGCCCATTTCGTCTACCGCGCGCCAACGGCGGAGGACGAGGCGCGCGGCCGCCATGTCGCCTCGGGCCTCGTGACGCGGGCGCTTCTCCAGTCGCTCCTGCCGCTGGACGATTACGACGTCTATCTCTGTGGGCCGACGCCCTTCATGCAGGCGCAGTATGCGACGCTGCTGGGCCTCGGCGTCCGGCCGGAGCGGATCGCCACCGAGTTCTTCGGCCCCGCCTCGCTGCTTGGCGTAGCCCCCGCTCCTTCCCCGGCGCCCGCTCCGGTCGCGCCGGAACGCGCCTCCGCTGGCGAAGGCCCGCTCGTGTCCTTTGCCCGCTCCGGCGGCATTGCGGTCTGGCGCGAGGGCGCGGGCTCGCTTCTGGAACTGGCGGAAGGCGCCGGCCTCTCGCCCGCCTTCAGCTGCCGCTCGGGCGTCTGCATGACCTGCAGCGCCGCGCTCCTGTCGGGCGAGGTCGAGTATACCGAGGAGCCGCTGGACGAGCCCGCGCCCGGCCAGGTTCTCCTCTGCTGCACGCGGCCGCGCGGCGACGTCACCCTCGACATCTGAGCCGCCAGTCCGAGACCCGGGCGGGTCGATCCTCGACGCCGCGCCCTCGCATCCAGCCATCGGCGCCTCGCCCGCGACAGGAGGTCCCGCAAAAGGTCTCCACCACCGAAGGGCCGAGCCGATGCGCACCCTGCCCTTCCCGAACCGATCGGAGCCCTTCTTGAGCGAGTTTGCCCAACCTGCCGCCGAGGCCCCGCTTCAGCTGAACCCGCATGTGGCGGCCCTGCCGGCCTATAATGCGGGGCTCAGCCTTGCGGCGGCGCGCCAGGCCAGCGGGCGGGAGGACATCGCGCGGCTGGCCAGCAACGAGAATCCCGACGGCTGCTCGCCGCGCGTTCTGGAAGCGCTCGCGGGCTACGATCCCTCGCGCTACGCCGACCCGGCCTGCACCGCCCTGCGCGCGGCGCTCGGTGCCTTTCTGGACGAAGAGCCCGACCGCATCGTCTGCGGCAACGGCTCGGAGGAAATGATCGCCGCCATCTCCCGCGCGGCTCTGCAGCCGGGGCGCGAGGTGCTGACGGTTGCGCCGAGTTTCGGCCTGCACGAGATCGAGCCGCTGGCGGTCGGCGCGCGGGTGCGCAAGATCGCCATGCGCCCCGATTTCGGCTTCGATCTCGACGCCCTGGCGGCGGCGCTGGCGCGGGGGCCGGCGCTCGTCTTCCTTTCCTCGCCCTGGAACCCGGTTGGCCCCGCGCTGAATGAAGCCGCCCTGACGCGGCTGGCCGAGGCGGCGCGCGGGCGCGGCACGCTCTTCGTGCTGGACGAGGCCTATTTCGAATATGGCGGCGACGCGCTGCCGGACGCCCGGCGTATTTTCTCACGCGCCGGCCTGCCCTTCGCGATCCTGCGCACCTTTTCCAAGGCTTATGGGCTGGCGGGCCTGCGCGTCGGCTATGCCATCGCCTCCAGTGCGGCGCTCGCCCGCGCCATCGCGGCGGCCAAGACGCCGTTCAACGTCAACGGCGCGGCCCAGATCGCGGCGCTGGCCGCGCTGGCGGACCAGGACTGGATGCGCGCCTCCGTCCGGCGCCTGGAAGCGCGCCGCGCGGCGCTGGCGCAAGAGCTGGAAGCGGCGGGCTTTCGCACGGCTCCGTCCCACACCAACTTCCTGTTCATGGACTGCGGAGGCGACAGCGCCGCGGCGTCGGCAGCGCTTCTAGCCAAGGGCATCATCGTCAAACCCTGGCGCGAGCCCGGCTTCGAGCGCTATCTGCGCGTGACGATCGGCACCTCGGCCGATAATGAGCGATTTCTCCTCGCCCTCATCCGTTGGAGCCAGACCTGATGCCAGACCGGACGCCAGACCCGATCATCGCAGCCGCCCCGGCCCTTCCCGCCGGTTTCGAGGATCGGCTGCGCGCCCTGCTCGGCCCCGCCCATGTGCGAACGGGCGAAGCGCTCGCCGCGATCGACCCCGGCTGGAACAAGGACAATCTGAAGAGCGGCTGCCTCGCCCTGCCCGGTTCGACCGACGAGGTCGCGGCCGTGGTGCGCCTCTGCCGCGAGGCGGGCGTCGCCATCGTGCCGCAGGGCGGGCGCACGGGCCTTGTCGGCGGCTCGGTGTCGGCGCCGGGGCAACTCGTCGTTTCGACCGCAAGGCTCAACGCGGTCGAGCGGCTCGACCCGATCGAGCGCACCGTCACGGCAGGCTCCGGCGCCACGCTGCAATCGGTGCAGGAGGCCGCCGCCGCTCACGGGCTGGAGCCCGGCATCGACCTGCCCTCGCGCGGCACGGCGACCGTCGGCGGCATGATCTCCACCAATGCCGGGGGCATCATGGCCTTCCGCAACGGTGTCATGCGCCATCGCGTCTTCGGGCTGGAAGCGGTGATGCCGGACGGAACCGTGATGAGCGACCTGACCCGCGTGGTGAAGACCGCCGCCGGGTACGATCTCAAGCATCTCCTGATCGGCGGCGAAGGCACGCTCGGCATCGTCACTCGCGCCGTCCTGAAGCTCGACCCGCTGCCGGAGGCGAACGCCACGGCGCTGTTCGGCCTGCCCTCGGTGGAGGCGGTGCTGGAGGTGATCCGCCTCGCGCTGGCGCTTCCGGGCGTCGCCCTGCGCGGCGCGGAGGCCATGTGGAAACCCTTTCTCGACCACACGGCGCGGGCGCTCGGCTGGGAGAGCGAGGCGATCGACCGCACCGCGTCGATCTATCTCCTCCTATCGATCGGCGGCGCCGAGGGCGGCACCCTTCCGGCCGCGTTCGAGACCCTGTTCGAAACGGTGGTGGAGCGCTTTCCCGAGGCGTCGGGCCTGATCGCCCAGTCCCTTCGGCAGGAGCGCGATCTCTGGCGCCTGCGCGAGGACACCGACCTCGTCTACCACACCTATCCCGCCGCCCCGTCCTTCGACGTGTCGCTGCCGCAGTCGGAAATTCCGGCCTATCTCGATCGGCTGCTGCCCGACCTCAAGGCGATCGACCAAGGCTTCGCGCCCTTCGTCTTCGGCCATCTGGCGGACGGCAATCTCCACCTGATCCTGAACTGCCCCGGCCCGCTGGAGCCCGACCTCATGGCGAAGGTCGAACACGCGCTCTATCGCGACGTCAGCCAGCGCGGCGGCTCCTTCTCGGCCGAGCACGGCGTCGGCACCAAGCGCATCGGCCCAATGGAAGCGACCGCCGACCCCGGCAAGCTCGCCTTCATGCGGCTCCTGAAATCCAGCCTCGATCCGGCCGGGCTGATGAACCCGGGCGTCGTCATCCGGCGTTGATCCGAGTCAGCTTCCCGGCGAGGGCGTGAAGCGGGCGACGAGCTCGTGCGCCTCGCCGGGATAGGTGATCTCGACGGCGGTGACGCTCGCCTCCGAGTTCCAAGTGCGCCGGTCGATGACGAGGCAGGGCGTGCCGGGGTCGAGGAGAAGGGCTGAGGCGGTAGCGGCATTGGCGCCCGCCGCGCGGATCGTGTGCTCGGCGCTGGTCCAGGGCACGCGCGCCATGAGCCAGGCGCCGGGCGGCTCGGCCGCGAAATCCGTCTCCGCCGCGTCCGGCACCACGGCGAGATCGATCAGCCGGTTTTCGAGGCAGAAGGGCTGGCGCGCGGCGAAGTGGCGGCAAAGGATCGAGAGCACGGGATGCGGCTCGGCAAGGCCCAGCCGCGTCTGGTCGTCGCCCGAAGCCTCGCGGCGCTCGAGCCGCATCATCTCGAACCCGTAGGCGAGGCCCAGCGTCTCCACTTCGCGGCGGATGTCGGCGATTTCCATCACGGCGGAATAGGACTGGGGCCGGCGCACGAAGCTGCCGGCCTTGCGCCGCCGCTCGATCAGCCCGGCCGAGACGAGCTCGCCCATCACCTTGTTGACCGTCATGCGCGAGCAGCCGAACTGCGCGGCGAGCGCCTGCTCGAAGGGAAGCTGCGTGCCCGGCGGCCACTCGCCCGAGAGAATGCGGCCGCGCAGATCGGCAAGGATGGTCTGGTGCAGCGAAGGGCGCGTGGCCGATGTCATGCGCGCTGGAGCAAGGTCCGCGCCGCTCACGGCGCCTGCAGCAGCATGGCCGCGCCGCGATCGAGATAGGTTTCCAGGAACTGCGTCAGGCGCGGGTGGCGCGGATGGGCGAAGACTTCGCCCGGCGCGCCGACGAGCAGCAGCTTGCCGCCGTCGAGAAAGGCGATCTGCTGGCCGACCGAGGCGGCGAAGCCGATCTCGTGCGTGACCACGACCATGGTCATACCCTCGGCGGCGAGATCGCGCATGACGTTCAGCACCTCGCCCGTCAGCTCCGGGTCGAGCGAGGAGGTCGGCTCGTCGAACAGCATGATGGCGGGCTGCAGAGCCAGGGCGCGGGCGATGGCGACGCGCTGCTGCTGGCCGCCCGAGAGCTGCGAGGGATAGTGCCCGGCGCGCTCGCCAAGGCCGACATGGCGCAGCTGCTCCATGGCGCGCGCCTCGGCGTCGTCGCGCTTCAACCCGCGCACGCGCTTCAGGGCTTCCGAGACGTTGCCGAGCGCGGTCATGTGCGGCCAGAGATTGAACTGCTGGAACACCATGCCGATATGGCCGCGCACCTCGCGGATCGAGGACTGCGGCAGGCGCACGCGCCGACCGCTTCCATCCTCGGTAAAGCCCAGCGGCGCGCCATTGACATGGATCGTGCCGCTCGTCGCCTCCTCCAGAAAGGCCATGCAGCGCAAAAGCGTGGATTTGCCCGAGCCCGAAGGGCCGATCAGGCAGGTCGTGGAACCGCTGGGAACTTCGAGGTCGATCCCTTTCAACACCTCGGTCTGACCGAAGCGCTTGGTGAGGTTGCGGACGGCGATGGCGGGCATGCGCGTGCTCATGAGAACCTGAACTTGGAAAGCCGACGTTCGCTGAAGCGGCCGAGCCACCCGCAGATCTCGACCAGGAGCCAGTAGAAGAGGGCGAGAAGGAACATGGCCTCGACGAAGGCATATTGCTGCGAGCCGATGGCCCCGATCACCATGGTCATTTCCGGCACGGTGATGATGGAGAGGACCGCCGTTTCCTTGACCAGAAGGATGGTCATGTTCACGCATTGCGGCAGGACCAGCATGGTCATCTCCGGCAGGAGAATGCGCAGGACGATCTGCCGGCGCGTGAGGCCGACGCATTCGGCGGCCTCGACATGGCCGGGCGGAATGGCGCGGAATCCGGCGCGGAAGATTTCCGAGAAATAGGCCGCGCCGTAGATGGTGAGGCCGATCAGCCCGGCGGGGATGGGGTCGAGCCGCAGGCCGATGGCCGGGCCGCCGAAATACAGAAGGAAGATCTGCACCAGAAAGGGCGTGCCGCGCGGGATTTCCACGACGACGCGCAGGAGCGCGCCCGCCCAGCCCGGACCGAACTGGCGCACGGTGGCGATAAGGAAGCCGAGAAGGAGGCCGCCGAAGGTCGAGGCGACCCAGATCAGAACGGTGAGGCGCAGGCCGGACAGGATCGCCGGCAACTGGGCGAGGATGAGGGCGAAATCGAAGTTCATGCCCGCCCCGTCCGCACCAGCCGCTCGGTGAGCGAGCCCGCGCCCGCCAGGGTCCAGTTCATCGCGAGATAGAGACCGCCCGCCACCGCATAGAAGAGAAGCGGCTTGTAGGTGCTGGCCGAAAGGTTCTGCGCCATGCGCGTCAACTCGATGACGCCGACGACCGAGACGAGCGAGGAGGCCTTCAGGATGAGGATTGCCTCGTTGACGAGGGCGGGAAGCGTGAGCCGGAGCGCGATCGGCGCGCGGATGCGGCGAAACTGCTGCCAGGCGTTGAGGCCCACCATGTCGGCCGCTTCCAGAAGACCCCGGGGAACGGAGGCGAAGCCGCCGCGAAGATTCTCCGCCTGATAAGCGGCGGTGCAGAGCGACAGGCCGATCAGCGCCGCGACGGTGCTCGGCACCATGAGGCCGAGAACCGGCAGGAGATTGTAGATCAGAAGCAGCTGGACGAGGAGCGGAACGCCCCGGAAGAAGCTGATGAAGGCGACCGCTGGCCAGCGCAGGAGGGCGCTCGGCGACAGGCGCGCGGCGCAGATCAGAAGCCCGATGGCGAGCCCGATCGCGATCGACACGATGCTGAGGAACAGCGTGTTGCCCGCCGCCCAGAGCATGAGCTCGAAAAGCCTCATCGACATGGGATGTCCTCGAAGGCGAAGCGGGCCGCGCCGGGAGCCGAAAAGGCCAAGGCGCGGCCCGGTCCGAGATCAGAAGGCGGGCTCGGGCGCGACGTCGGGCGTCTCGAAGGTCACGCCGAACCACTTCTTCTGGAGTTCGCCGAGGCGACCGTCGCCCTTCATCTTGACGAGGGCGGCCTGCATGGCGTCGAGCAGCGGCTGGTCGTCCGCCTTCTTGGTGCCGATGAAGCCGAAATAGCTCTTCTGGCCGAAGGCGGGCGTGACCACGGCGAAGATGTCGGGCTGCTTTTCCGCGACATAGGCGATGTTGGGCAGCGAGTTGGCGACGGCCGCGATGCGCCCGGCCGCGAGATCGGCATAGGCTTCGTTGAAGCCGACATATTCGCGCGTCTCGACGGGCTTGGGCAGCGTCTTGCCATAGGCCTGGACCTGCGCCAGCTGCGAGGTCGCCTTGCCGGCGCCCACCAGCTTGCCGGCGATGTCCTCGGGCTTCTGGATGCTGTCGTCGCCCTTGGCCTTCAGGAGCGCCACCGTCGCCTCGGCGATCGGCGACAGAAAGCGATAGCGCTCGAGCCGGGCCTTGGTGATGGTGGCGGGGCCGGCGACGACGTCGAACTGGCCGGCTTCGAGGCCGGGAAGCACGCCGTCCCACGGCAGCTCGACCCATTGAACCTTGACGCCCAGCTCCTTGCCGATCTCCTCGAACGCGTCGACATTGAGCCCAGCGTGCTCGCCCGCCTCGTCGATGAAGTCGAAGGGCGCGAAGGCGGTCTCGGTGCCGACCTTCAGGACGCCCGCCGCCTTGACGCGGGCCAGCGCGTCCTCGGCATGCGCCGCGAAGGGCAGAGAGAGCGAGAAGCCGAGCGCGAAGGCGGCCTTCAAAAGCGAGCGTTTGTTCATGCCGGTCTCCCGCTGGGATGGGAAGGAAGGGACGGGCGACGCGAAGGGCGGCCGCCAATAAGCCTAGACATAACATCGGCTGTGATGGGGTGTGTCAATTGCTGTGCAGATTTTTTTTCGCCCAATGAGTGGGCACTGCAGCGAGCCGGATCGCAGCGAATCGGAGCGGCAGACGATCGTATCAACGCCAGTGCGACGGCGCAGAGGCGTGTCGAGTGAGAAGCAGTCTAGACCGGATCGAGAGCGCTGTCGTCCCTGACAGATGCGAGCTCCGTCAGAGTTCGGCCTCGGCACCATAGCGGAAAATATGTCTATACATGTCGAGAATCCTGACATAGCTTTTTGCTTCCATCCGAGCGGCCGCCGATCACGCGGGAGGACGGGGTGCCCTGGCGCGGCCCGCACCCCACGCCAAGCGATCCGGCCGCCTTGTCCGCCCGTCCCGCTTCGTCGGAGAGATCCATGACCACGCTTCTCCTCACCCCCGGCCGCGCGACGCTGGCCGACTGGCGCGCCATCCATCGCGGCGCCGTGCCCCGGCTCGACCCCGCCTGCTTGCCGGCGGTCGAGGCCTCGGCGCAGGCGGTCTCGCGCATCCTGGCGCGGGGCGAGCCGGTCTATGGCATCAACACGGGCTTCGGAAAGCTCGCCAGCGTGCGGATCGGCGGCGAGGATCTGGCGACGCTCCAGCGCAACATCGTGCTCAGCCACGCGGCCGGCGTCGGCGAGCCCATGCCGCTCGCGGTCTGCCGCCTCATGATGGCGCTGAAGCTCGCCAGCCTCGGCCAGGGCGCGTCGGGCGTCTCGCGCGCCACGATCGATCTTCTCGGCGCGCTTCTGGAAAAGGACCTCGTGCCCGTCGTTCCAAGCCAAGGCTCGGTCGGCGCCTCGGGCGATCTGGCGCCGCTCGCGCACATGACCGCCGCCATGATCGGCGTCGGCCATTTCTTCGTGGAGGGCCGGCGCGTTCCGGCCGAAGCGGCGCTGGCCGGGGCGGGCCTTGCCCCCATCACGCTCTCGGCCAAGGAAGGGCTGGCGCTGCTCAACGGCACGCAGTTCTCCACCGCCAACGCGCTGGCCGGCTTGTTCGAGGCCGAGCGCCTGTTTCACTCCGCCCTCGTCACCGGCGCGCTGTCGACCGACGCCGCGCGCGGCTCCGACACGCCCTTCGACCCGCGCATCCACGCCCTGCGCCGTCATCGCGGGCAGATCGAGACGGCCGCCGCCCTGCGCGCGCTGATGGCGGGCTCGGCCATTCGCGAGTCGCACCGGGTGGACGATCCGCGCGTGCAGGACCCCTATTGCCTGCGCTGCCAGCCGCAGGTCATGGGCGCCGCGCTCGACATCCTGCGCCAAGCCGCCGCGACCCTGGAAACCGAGGCGAACGGCGTGTCGGACAATCCGCTGATCTTCGCGGACACCGACGAGGCGCTGTCGGGCGGCAATTTCCACGCCGAGCCCGTGGCGTTCGCCGCCGACATGATCGCCATGGCGGTCTGCGAGATCGGCTCCATCGCCGAGCGGCGCGTCGCCATGCTGGTGGACCCCGCGCTCTCAGGCCTGCCAGCCTTCCTGACGCCGCGTCCCGGGCTGAATTCCGGCTTCATGATTCCGCAGGTGACGGCAGCCGCGCTGGTGTCGGAGAACAAGCAGCGCGCCATGCCGGCGAGCGTCGATTCGATCCCGACCTCCGCCAACCAGGAGGACCATGTCTCCATGGCCGCGCACGGCGCGCGCCGGCTCCTGCCCATGGTGGAGAACGCCTTCGGCGTCATCGCGATCGAGCTTCTGGCCTCAGCGCAAGGCTGCGATCTCGGCCCGGCGCTCTCCTCCAGCCCGGCGCTGGAAGCGGTGCGCCGCTTGCTGCGCTCGCATGTGCCGACCCTGACCGACGACCGGCATTTCCATCCCGATCTGGAGGCCGCGATCGAACTCGTGCGCTCCGGCGCCGTGGTGGAGGCCGCCTCCGCAATTGCCCTTCCCGCGCTGGGTTGAGAGCCGCTCCGAGCGGTTTCGCGGGGCCGGCGGTTGATTCCGGCCCCGGCCCTCGCGCAGGATGCGCGTCTCCGGTTCGGTCCGCCGATCCTCGCAGCGGAGCTCATGCCCATGGCCGTCCGGCCGCCCTCCTCCCCGCCTCCAAAGCCCAACCCTCTCGTCCGCTCGGTTCTGCCGCCGCCCATTCCCGTGGCGAAGGCCTGGCTTGCCGCTTATGACGGGACGCGGGGGCCGGCGGTCGATCTCAGCCAGGCCGTGCCGGGCGATCCGCCGCCCGAAGCGCTGTCGCGGCGCCTGGCCAACGAGGGCGCCGGGGCGGAGGCCGCGCGCTACGGGCCGATCCTCGGCGACGACGCCCTGCGCGCCGCCTATGCCGAGGAGAGTTCGGGCTTCTACGGCGCCTGCGTCGAAGCGGCGGATGTCGCCATCACGGCAGGCTGCAATCAGGCCTTCTTCACCGCCGCCATGGCGGTGGCCAAGGCCGGCGACTCGATCCTCTTGCCGACGCCCTGGTACTTCAACCACCAGATGACGCTGGATCTCCTCGGCATCGAGGCGCGCCCGCTCGAAACCACCGCCGAGAATGGCTTCGTGCCGGACGCGGCGAGCGCCGAGGCGGTGATCGACGAAACGACGCGCGCCCTCGTTCTGGTCTCGCCCAACAATCCGACCGGGGCGATCTATCCGCCCGAGACGATCCGCGCGCTGTTCGACCTCTGCCGCCGGCGCGGGCTTTATCTGATCCTCGACGAGACCTATCGCGACTTCGTCGGCGGCGCGGCGCCGCATGGGCTGTTTGCCGAGCCGGAGTGGCGCGAGCATCTGATCGGCCTTTACTCCTTCTCCAAATCCTTCGCCATTCCGGGCTATCGGCTGGGCGCGATGACAGCGGGGCCGGCGCTTCTCTCAGCGGCTGAGACCATCCTCGACTGCATGCAGATCTGCGCCCCGCGCCCGCCCCAGGTGGCCTTGGCGCCCAGCATCGCCGAGTGCGCGGACTGGCGGGCGGAAAAGACGCGCGCGGTGCTGGACAAGGCAGACCGCTTTCGAACGGCGATGGCCGCGCGGCCGGACTGGCGCATTCGCCAGATGGGCGCGTATTTCGCCTTTCTGGAACACCCCTTCCCCGGCCGGTCCGATGTCGAGGTGGCCAAGGCGCTGGCCGCGCGGCTGGGGCTCCTCGTTCTGCCCGGCTCCTTCTTCGGCCCCGGGCAATCGCGTTTCCTGCGCGTCGCCTTCGCCAATGTCGACGCGGCGGGGCTGGAGCGCTTCGCGGATCGGCTGGGCGAGGCCGACACGCTCTTTTCCGACGAAAGGATGATGGCATGACCGACGAGACGCTGGACGAGTTGCGCACGCGCTTCGGCGGCGACAACGAAAGCCGGATCTACGATCCGCATTTCGCCGAGGTCGCCTCGCGCCTGTTCGACGCCAAGGGAACGCGCGTCGCGCCCTATGCCGGCCTGCCGACGTTGCTCGACGCGCCCTTCCGCCAAGTGGACTGGGCGGCGCCCGACCTCTCGGGACTCGACGTCGCGCTGATCGGCATGCCGATGGATCTTGGCGTCACCAATCGCAACGGCTCCCGCTTCGGCCCGCGCGCGCTGCGCGCCATCGAGCGCATCGGGCCGTACAACCATGTGCTGCGCACCATGCCGGGGCGCGAGCTCAGCGTGGCGGATTGCGGCGACGTGCCCTTCCGCAGCCGCTTTCATCTCGACCTGTCGCATCAGGACATCGAGGCCACGATCGCGGCTGTGGTCGCGGCGGGCGTGGTGCCCCTCAGCGTCGGCGGCGACCATTCCATTTCGCTGCCGATCCTGCGGGCGGTGGGGCGCGATCGCCCCGTCGGCATGATCCATATCGACGCCCATTGCGACACGTCCGGCCCGTTCGACCATTGCCGCTTCCACCATGGCGGCCCGTTCCGCCATGCGGTGTTGGAAGGCGTGCTCGACCCCCGACGCACGATCCAGATCGGCATTCGCGGCTCGTCGGACTATCTCTGGGAGTTCTCGGCCGCCTCCGGCATGACCGTGATCCATGCCGAGGAGATCGAGGAGCTGGGCCTTGCCGCCGTGATCGAGCGGGCGCTCGCGGTCGTCGGTGACGGGCCGACCTATCTCTCCTTCGACATCGACAGTCTCGACCCCGCCTTCGCGCCGGGCACCGGCACGCCGGAGATCGGCGGGCTTTCGACGCGCGAGGCGCAAGCTCTGCTGCGTGGACTGAAGGGCGTCAATCTCGTTGGCGGCGACGTGGTGGAGGTGGCTCCGCAATATGACACGACCACCAACACGGCCCAGGCCGGCGCGCAGATGCTGTTCGAAATCCTCAGCCTCCTGCCCTTCTCGCCTTCGCTCAACCGAGGTGGCTAAAACGGGTTAGCTATGCGTTTCTTGCATATCCGTGCTGCGAGTCACCGATAGCGAACGAGCGCAGAGCTCCCCTTCGAGCTTTGCGCTCCTCATCTTCGCTGCCGGAGCCTATGGTCCGGTCATCGAAAGAAAACGACCACGCCGGCCACCACCGACGAGAGGCCGGACCCAAAAGGAAACTCCTATGAACATCGCTCGCTCCTTCAACGCTTGGCGCCAGTATCGCAACACGGCCACTGAGCTGAACCGCCTGTCACAGGGCGAACTCTCCGACCTCGGCATCTCGCGCTCCGACATCCCGGCTCTCGCCCGCCAGTCGGTGCGCTAGGTTTCTGATTTTGCCGCATTGTCCGACGGCAAAGCGTATCCGCTTTGCCTGGAAATGCTCCGACCCATTCCCCATCCGTCCCGGCCGGTCCTCCCCCGGTCGCGACGTGCGAGCCGAACGGTTCCTCCCAACCTTCGGCTTACCCATGACGCCCTTGCCGGTCCTCCCCCGGCAGGGGCGTTTTTGTTTTGACATCGGCCCGTCGCCTGGCTTGCCCGCGATCGTTCGCGCGCCTTGCCTTCGCGGGGGGACGAAACGCATAGTGCGGCCGTGATGACGGAACGGGTCGAGATTCGAAGCGCGTCAGCCGCGTATCGCGCACCCTGCGGGGCCTGCGCCGAGTGCGAGGTGCGCACCATGGCGGTCTGCGCGGCCTTGAACGACGACGAGGTCGGAGCGCTGGAGCGTATCATGACCGCGCGCCGGCTCGAGGCCAACGAGATGCTGGTGGAGGAAGGCGCGGCGAAGACCAGCGTCTTCACGCTGACCTCCGGCATGTTGCGCCTGTCCGTCGCCCTGCCGGACGGGCGGCGCCAGATCACCGGCTTCCTCATGCCCGGCGACTATCTCGGCCTTGCCGACGACGACATCTATTCCGCCAGCGCCGAGGCGGTGGAGCCCTCCGCGCTTTGCGCCTTTCCCGTGCGCCAGATGGAGGCGCTGACCGAGCGCTTTCCCGAGCTTCAAGACCGGCTGCACCGCTTCACGCGAGCCGCGCTGCGCCAGGCGCGAGAGAACCAGCTCATTCTCGGGCGGCTGGCGCCGGTGGAAAAGCTCGCGAGCTTCCTCGTGCTTCTGTCCGCGCGCGCGGTGGAGCACCGCCTGCCGGCAAGCCCGATCGCCCTGCCCATGACACGCGGCGACATCGCCGACTATCTCGGCCTGACGATCGAGACCGTGAGCCGCTCCTTCACCAAGCTGCGCAATCGCGGCCTGATCGCCATGCCCAGCCCGCAGTCGATCGAAATCCCGGACGCCATGGCGCTGGCCGCTGTGGCCGGCCTGCCCGGCTACGGGGCCTGAACCAGCCGACCCTCCGTCAGCCGCAGCGTCTGCGATGCTGCGCCAGCGGGAAGCTCGGCATGGGTGGAGAGGATCACCGTGCGCCCCGCGCAGGCGGCGGGAAGATCGGCGAGGAAGGCGAGTTCCGTGTCGCGGTCGAGTCCGCTGGTCGGCTCGTCTAGAACCAGGATCGCGGCGGGCGACAGAAGCGTGCGGGCAAGGCAGAGGCGCCGCGCCTCCCCGGCCGACAGCGTGCGCCCGGCTTCGCCGAGCGGCGTGTCGAGGCCGAGGGGAAGGGCGGTGAGCAGCGCCCCCAGCCGCACCCGCTCCAACGCCTCCCGAAGTTCGGCGTCCGATGCATCGGCGCGCGAGAGAAGGAGATTGCCGCGCAGCGTGTCGAGAAAGACCGGTGCGTTCTGCTCCAGAAGCGCGACGCGGTGGTGCAGCTCGGCGCGCGCGACATGGCGGATATCCTCGCCCGCGATCAGGACGCGGCCGCTCTGCGGATCGGCCAGCCGGAGCGGTAGCTGCAGAAGCGCGCTCTTGCCCGATCCGCTGGGGCCGCGGATCGCCACGATCTCGCCGCTTGCCATATCGAGATCGAGAGCCCGTAGGATGGGGCGTTCGGGGTCGAAACCAAAGCTCACACCCTCGAAGCGAAGCGTCGCTCCCTCCGGCAGCGGGCGGGGCTCGGCTGCGTCGGGAAGCGCGACCGGCAGCGCGGCGAGGTCGCGGAGGCGCCGTGCCGCTCCGGCGGCATGGCCGAGCCGGGCGACGCCGCGCATGGTGAGCGCGCTCGCCTCGAAACTGCCGAGAACGGCGAGCAGCAGGCCGACGAGAAGCGGACCCGAAATCGCGCCCTGCTCCAGGGCGCCGAGGCCCGCGACGAGGACGCCAACGAGCGTCAGCGCGGCGCAGCCCTGCACGGCGGCCGAGCCGATCGCTGCGCGAAGCGCCTGCCGGCGCCGGAGGCGGCCGAGCGCCTCGGCATGGGCAAAAAAGCGCGCCTCGGCGTCTTTGCGGCGGCCGAAGGCCAGGAGATCGGCATGGCCGTCCACCCCGTCGAGGGCGGCGATCCGCAGCTCGGCCGTGCCCTGCGCGATCGCCGCCCCGCCCCGCTTGCCCGCCAGGGCGATGAGAAGCGGCGCGAGAAGCGAGGCGGCGCCCCAACCGGCGAGATAGATCGGTGCGGCCGGTGGCAGAATGAAATGGAGGGCGAGCGTTCCCAGCGCGCCGATCGCCAGTTGCGCCAGAAGCGGGCCGACCGCGAGCAGGAAGGCGGTGTCGAGTGCATCGACATCCGCCGTGAGGCGCGAGACGAGATCGCCGCGCCGCAGCGCCCGGTCGAGCACGGACACGCGCGGGATCATCTGGCGGAAAGTCCAGGCCCGGATCGTGCCCAGCACCCGCAGCGTCGCGTCATGCCCGATCAGCTTCTCGCCATAGCGCGCGCCGATGCGCATCATCGACAGGCCGCGCACCGCCGCCGACGGGCCGAAGAGGTTGAACGCGGCCCCCAGTGTCGTGAGCGAGGCGGCGCTGAGGAACCAGCCGGAGGTGCCGAGCAGCAGGACGCCCGCCAGAAGCGCCAGGAGCGACAGGCCGAGCGCCAGGGCGAAGCGCCCGGCATAGGGCGAAAAGAGCGGGCGGAAGAAAAGAAGCGCGCTCATGCGGCGTCCTCCAGCGGAGCGAGCGGATGGGGAACGGGAAGGAGGCGCCCGCCCTCCAGCCGCAGGGCTCGGCCAAGCGCGGCGGCGACCTTAGCCGAATGGGTTGCGACGAGAAGCGTGCGCCCTTCCGTGAAGCGCAGGAGTTCCTGCAAAACTTCCGCCTCCGTCACGGCGTCGAGATGGGCGGTCGGCTCGTCCAGAAGGACGATCGAGGGATCGCGGAGATAAAGCCGGGCCAGGGCGACGCGGTGCCGCTCGCCGCCGGACAGGCCGAGCCCGTCCTCGCCGATCGGCGTTTCCAGCCCTAGCGGCAGCGCCCCCGCGAAGGCCAGAACCCGCGCGCGTTCGGCGGCTCGCCGGACCTGCGCGTCCGAAGCCTCAGGGTCGGCGAAGCGGATATTGTCCCGGATCGTCCCGGTGAAGAGATTCGGGCGCTGCGGCAGAAAGGCAACTCGGTGGCAAAGCTCTTCGCGTGAAACGGCCTTGATCGGCACGGGGCCAAGCCGCAGCGTGCCCTCCGTCTCGCGCAGGCCCGCCAAGGCCTCCAGAAGGGTCGACTTGCCGATGCCACTCGGCCCCATCAAGGCGACATGGGCGCCGGGCGCGAGCGTGAGATCGGCGCCCGCAAGGATCGTGCGGTCGCCTCCGGGCGCGCGTATAAAAAGCGCGCTCGCCTCGATCCCCAGCGCGCCGCCGGGCAGGAGGCGGGCCTGCGTCGGCAGTTCCTGCGCTTCGCCCAGATTCGGCAGGTGTTCGAACACAGCCGCGATCTCGCGGACGGCGGCCTTGGCCCCTGCCCGGTCGTGATAATGCGCGGCGAGGGTCCGCAGCGGCTGGTAGACCTCCGGCGCCATCAGGAGACAGAAGAGCCCGGCTTCCAGCGTCAGCGGCGAGGCGCGCAGGCTCACGAGGTCGAGATAGGTGAGCCCGACATAGAGCGCGACGCCCGCGACGCCAAGCGCGGCGAAGAATTCCAGCACCGCCGAGGACAGGAAGGCAAGGCGCAGGACGCGCAAGGTGCGGCGGCGCAGTTCGTCGGTGGAGCGCTCCGCCGCTTCCGCTTCCGCCTCGCCGCGCCCGAGCAGCGCGAGGGTCACGAGGCCGCGCAGCCGGTCCGCGAAGCGGCCGGACAGGCGCGCCAGCGCCTCGGCCTGGGCCGCGCTCGCGGCCTCCGCGCCCCAGCCGGCCAGCGCCATGAAAAGCGGGATCAGGGGCGCGGTCAGGAGAAACAGGAGACCGACCACCCAATCCGCCGGCATCACCACCGCGGCGAAGGCGATCGGCAGAACCGCGGCCGCGAGCGTCGCCGGAAGGAAGCGGGCGAAGAACCCGTCCAGCGCTTCCACCTGCTCGACCAACGCGCCCGCCAGCGCGCCGGAAGCCCGGTTTGCGCTCCAGTCCGGCCGCTCACTGAGGAGCCGGCGAAACAGCGCCCGCCGCAGCGCCAGCTTGATGCGCTCGCTGCCCGCCCCGGCCGCCGCCTCGCCCAGAAGGCCGAGCAGCACGCGGGCGAGAAGCAGCGCGCATAGAAGCGCGATGTCGGGCGTCAGCGCGGTGAGCGGCGCGCCCTCGCCCACCGCCCGGCCGAGAACCCGCGCAAGCGTCAGCGCCTGCCAGACCAGCAGTGCGCCCGACACGAGCGGCACCGCCATGCCGAGCGCGAGCGGCCAACCGCCCGCCGGACGAAGGCTCCGCATCCAGCGCCCTTCCGCCCGTTTTTCCGTCTCCTGCGCCATCGCCGCCTGTTCCCTCTTCGTCGGGGAACGGCGTAGGGCCGGGGCGCGAAGGGCGCATTGATTCAAATCAAGGCGCACCGCGAGGGCGGGCGCTAGAGCGGTTTCGAGCACCGGCACGGGGCCGGTCGCCAACCTTCGGGTGAAGCATCATGATCGACATGACGGTCGTCGAGCTGTCGCGGCTCCAGTTCGCGGCCACGGCGATGTACCATTTCCTCTTCGTTCCGCTGACGCTCGGCCTGTCCTTCATGATGGCCATCATGGAAAGCGTCTACGTTATGACCGGCCGCGAGATCTGGCGGCGCATGACGCTGTTCTGGGGCACGCTGTTCGGAATCAACTTCGCCATGGGCGTCGCCACCGGCATCGTCATGGAATTCCAGTTCGGCATGAATTGGAGCTACTACTCGCACTATGTCGGCGACGTGTTCGGCGCGCCGCTGGCGATCGAGGGCCTGATGGCCTTCTTCCTGGAGGCGACCTTCATCGGCCTCTTCTTCTTCGGCTGGGACCGCCTGTCGCGGATCGGCCATCTCTGCGTCACCTGGCTGGTGGCGCTCGGCGCCAATTTCTCCGCGCTCTGGATCCTGATCGCCAACGGCTGGATGCAGAATCCGGTCGGCGCGACCTTCAATCCCGACACGATGCGCATGGAAATCACGGACTTCATGGCCGTGATCTTCAACCCCGTGGCGCAGGCGAAGTTCGTTCACACGGTTTCGGCCGGCTATGTCACGGGCGCCATGTTCGTCCTTTCGGTCAGCGCCTGGTTCCTCCTGCGCGGCCGGCATGTGGAGCTCGCCAAGCGCTCGATCGCGGTGGCGGCCTCCTTCGGCCTTGCCTCGGCGCTGTCGGTGGTCGTGCTCGGCGACGAGAGCGGCTACGCCGCGACCGAGCACCAGAAGATGAAGATCGCGGCGATGGAGGCCATGTGGCACACCGAGCCCGCGCCCGCCGGGTTCAACCTCTTCGCCGTGCCGGGCGACAAGGAAAACTCCTTCGAAGTGCAGGTGCCCTACGCGCTCGGCCTTATCGCCACGCGCTCGCTCTCGGGCGAAATCCCCGGCATTCTCGATCTCGTGGAAACGGCCGGGGGCCGCATCCGCAACGGCATCGTCGCCTACGAGGCGCTCCAGCGGGTGCGCGCCGACGCGAGCGACGGTGAGGCGCGCGCGACCTTCACCGCCAACTGGCGCGATCTCGGCTATGCCCTCCTCCTCAAGCGCTACCGCGACGACATCGCCAATGCGACCCCGCAGGAGATCACACAGGCCGCCTTCGACACGGTGCCGGGCGTCGCGCCGCTCTTCTGGAGCTTCCGCCTCATGGTGGTCTGCGGCTTCTATCTCATCGCCTTCTTCGCCGTGGCCTTCGCACTCGCCTCGCGCCACCGCATCGGCGAAAGCCGCACTCTGCTCTGGATCGCCCTCGTCTCGCTGCCGACGCCCTGGATCGCCATCGAGGCGGGCTGGTTCATCGCCGAATACGGGCGCCAGCCCTGGGCGGTGGAAGGCGTGCTGCCGACCTTCTACGCCGCCTCCGGCCTGACGATGACCGATCTCGCCATCAGCCTGGGCTTCTTCCTCACCCTCTACACCACGCTCGCCATCGTCATGGTGGTGCTGATGCTGAAAACCATCAAGGCGGGGCCCTCGGCGGCCAATGCCCTGATCGACGGCCTTGGCGGCTCGCGGGCCATCCCGGCCGGCGCCGCCGCCGCCCCCGAACAGCGCTGATCCCAAGGAGACGAACCGTGACCAACATTCCCCTCGACTACGAGACCATGCGGCTCGTCTGGTGGGCGCTGCTCGGCATCCTCCTGATCGGCTTCGCCATCATGGACGGCCTCGACCTCGGCGTCGGCGCGCTCCTGCCCTTCGCGGCGCGCACCGACGAAGAGCGGCGCATCCTCATCAACCTCGTCGGCCCGACCTGGGAAGGCAACCAGGTCTGGCTGATCCTAGGCGGCGGCGCGATCTTCGCCGCCTGGCCGGCGCTCTACGCCGCGAGCTTCTCCGGCTTCTATCTCGCAATGATCGTGATCCTGCTGGCGCTGATCCTGCGGCCCGTCGGCTTCAAGTTTCGCGGCAAGATCAAGGACAAGCGGTGGCGCGAGACCTGGGACTGGGTGCTCTTCGTCGGCGGCTTCGTTCCGGCGCTGATCTCGGGCGTGGCGGTCGGCAACGTTCTTCTCGGCGTGCCCTTCGGGCTCGACGCGACGCTGCGCCCCTCCTATGCCGGCTCCTTCTTCGGCCTTCTCACGCCCTTCGCGCTGCTCGCCGGTCTCGTCAGCGTCGGCATGTGCGTGGCGCAGGGCGCGGCGGTGATCTCGGCGCGCTGCCAGGGGCCGGTGGCCGAGCGGGCGCGCCGCTATGGAGGATGGGCAGCGCTCGCCACCGCCGCGCTCTTCGCGCTCGGCGGGCTCTGGGTCGCCTTCGGGATCGAGGGCTATGTCGTGACCTCGGCGCAGGACGCGCTCGCTCCCTCCAACCCGCTCGCCAAGACGGTGTCGCGCGAGGCCGGCGCCTGGGTCGCGAACTACGGCCGCCACCCCTGGATGCTGATCGCCCCGGCGCTCGGCCTTCTCGGCTCGCTCGCCGCCTTCGTCGGCTTGCGGACGCGGCTGAAGGTGGCGACGATCCTCGCCTCCAGCGCTGCGATCTTCGGCATCATCTCGACGGCTGGCCTGTCGCTCTTTCCCTTCCTCCTGCCGTCCTCGCTCGTGCCGGACAGCAGCCTCACGGTCTGGGATGCTTCGTCGAGCCATCTCACGCTCTTCGTGATGCTGATCGCGACGCTCGTCTTCCTGCCGATCATCCTTCTCTACACGACCTGGGTCTACCGGGTGATGAGCGGGCCGGTGAACGCGCAGTCGATCGGCCGCAACCCCAACGCCTACTGACCCCACGGCCCCGAAGGACACTTGAGATGTGGTACTTTTCCTGGATTCTCGGCGTCGGTCTCGCCTGCGCCTTCGCCATCCTCAACGCCATGTGGTTCGAGATGCGCGAGGACCGGCGCCTGTCGGCCCTCGCCGGCGATCCCGCCAGCCGGCCCGGCTCCGGGGACCCGGCCCGGTGAGCCCGGCCCGGCGCCTCGCGGCCGCGCGCGTGCCGCGCTACACGTCCTATCCCACCGCGGCGGACTTCACCGCCGCGGTCGGCCCCGTCGATGCGGCGCGCTGGCTCAATGCCATCCCGGCGGGCGAGAGCGTCTCGGCCTATCTCCACGTGCCCTACTGCCGCGAGATCTGCCATTATTGCGGTTGCCACGCCAAGGCGGTGCGGCGCGACGAGGTGGTGGACGCCTTTCGCCTGTCGCTTCAGGCCGAGATCGCGCTGGTCGCCCGGCATCTCGGCAGCCCCGCGCGCCTCGGCCGCATCAGCTGGGGCGGCGGCACGCCGTCCGTCCTCGGCCTCGACGGTCTTGCCGCCGTGCTGGGCGAACTCGCCCGGCACTTCGAGATCGAGCCGGACGGCGAACATGCGATCGAGCTCGACCCGCGCGCCGTGGACCCCGGCTTCGCCGTGGGTCTGGCGGGCCTCGGCGTCACCCGCGCCAGCCTCGGCGTGCAGGACCTCGACCCGCGCGTGCAAACGGCGATCGGCCGCATCCAGCCGCCGGCCCAGGTGGAACGGGCCGCCGAGGCGCTGCGCGCGGCCGGCATTTCGCGGCTCAACTTCGATCTGGTCTACGGCCTGCCGCACCAGAGCGAGGTGAGCCTCGGCGAGACGCTGGCCATGGTTCTTGCCATGGCGCCCAGCCGCGTCGCCTTCTACGGCTACGCCCATCTGCCGGCCCGCCGCGCCAACCAGCGCCTGATCGACGAGGCGGCGTTGCCAGGGGGCGAGGAGCGGCTGCGCCAAGCCGAGTTCATCGCCCGGTCGCTGGAGGCCGCCGGGTTCGAGCGCGTCGGCATCGATCATTTCGCGCGCGCCGACGACCCGCTGGCTGAGGCCGCGCGCGAGAACCGCCTTCACCGCAACTTCCAGGGGTATACCGACGACCCGCATCCGCTGCTTCTCGGCTTCGGCCCCTCGTCCATCTCCCGCCTGCCCGGCGGCTTCGCGCAGAATGAAAGCGATGTCGGGCGCTGGCGCACAAGCATCGCCGCTGGCACCTTGGCAACGCGGCGCGGCCATGCCGATGGCGGCGACGACCGCGAGCGCGCCGGGATCATCGAACGCCTCATGTGCGCCTTCACCGTCGATCTCGGCGAAACGGCAGGGCGCTTCGGAGACGAACTCGCCCTCCTGCGCCCGCTCGCCGCCGAGGGGCTGGTGGTGCTGGAGCGCGGCCGCGTGACCATGACCCCCGCCGGCAGGCCCTTCGTGCGCCTCGTCGCCGCCGTGTTCGACCGCTTTCGCACGGAGGGCGAAACGGCGTTCAGCGGGTCGGTATGAACGCCGTCCTGTCGGCACGTGCTCAAGTCAGGAGAGCTTGCGGATCAGGCCATAGGCGATCTCGCCATTCTCGCCCGGCACGACGCTGGCCTCCACCGTATTTCGGTCGGTGCTGGCATTGACGATGTCCCACATTTCCTCGTCGGAGCGCAGGAGGAGTTCCCAATTCATGAAGACTTCCATGAACCCGTCGTCCTTGGTGCGGTCCGAGAAATTGGCGAAGAGGAAGCGGCCGCCGGGCTTCAGCATGGCCATGCACCGGCGCGTCAGCTTCACCGCCACCGCGCGGGGCAGGTAGTCATAGAGGCCGGCGGCATAGACGAAGTCGAACGTGCCGAGCCCATAGGCCCCGCGCAGGAGGCCCGCCACCGACCCCTCGACAGGCGCGACAGAGGTGCCGGCATAGTCGGCGGCGATGCCGGCGAGGCTTTCCGGGTCCTGGTCCAGCGCCACCCAACGCCCGATCCGGCCCGACTGGAAGGCGGTCGAAAGCGCGGCCTCGCGCAGATGGCCGGCGGCGATGGTCAGGATCTCCACCTCCCCGGCCTGCTCGGCCGCGAGCGTGTCGACATGGGCGGCCAGAAGGTCTCGGCGCTCGCGAACGGCGGCGGAGGAGGCCGAACGGCGCGTGCATTCGAAGATGGCCGCGCCGGTCGTGCTGGCTTTGGCGATGGCCGCGTCCTGGCTGGCATGGCCGTAGATGAAGTCCAGAAGCTGCGCGTCGCCGGAATAGCCGCGCGGCTTGCGGAAAGACCAGTCCGTGAAGGGATCGAGCCGGAGAAGGTCGGTCAGCGGATGCGCCTGGGCGATCGGCACGATCTTCCGCCAGACGGCGTCGGGATAGGCGCGGCGCAGCGAGTGCAGCTCCAGCGAGAGCCAGTTCAGCACCTGCGACCAGGGCTGCTCCTCGCCGATCTTTCCCAGGGCGATCGAAAAGGTGAGGCGAAGCTGGTCGCGCGCACGCAGGACCCACCGCTCGTCGGTGGGCGTGTCGAACCCGCCGTGATGGTCGCGCAGCTGCGCCGGCGTCACGAGGCTTTGATTGTCGAGGATAACGGAGGACGAACTCACGGGAGGCTCCAGCGGTTAACACTTCGCTAACCTTAGCGTGCTCCCTTGTCAGATTTTACCTGACATTCACCCGTTTGGGTGATTTTTTAAGAAATGGTTAACTACTCGGCGCGAACGTGCGGAGTGGATGCTTGCGGACGCCCTACGACTGCTTGCCGAATGTCACGGCTTGCTTCGATCGTTCTTACGTTACGGCAAGTGTTGTTTGGCGCGCGACTAGTCGCTGGGCGATTGCAACTCTTCGAAGCGATCCGAGGTGAGAGCGAACACACCGAGCCGATGGATTTTGAGCGCCTGGTTCCAGGTCGTGCCGTCCGACCTTTGACCGGGAATTGTCGGTGGCCTTCCGAGGGCGCTGCGGCAACAGCGCCGTCACCTCATCCACTTAGCTTGGCCTCTACCATGCGAGGTCCCCGGGAACCTGGCTCGTCATCGCAGGAGAGAGCCCCCGCTTACGAAGCGCGCGAGCGCCCCGTCGTCCGCTTCGGGCGCAGCCGGCTGCAGTCCGGCGAAAAAACCGCGGTTTGCACTCGTCAGGCCGACTTGCGTTCTCGCGCCCGCCGTCTAGGCTCGCCGGCATGGATCGAAGACGGGCACTGCAAGTCCTGGGCGTTGGAGCCCTCGCCGCCTTTGTCGGGTTGGGCACGAGGAGCGCCATGGCTGGAAATCGCTACTACACGGGTCCCGTCAGCGATCATTTCGACGGGACGCGCTTCTTCAACCCCGGCGGCATCGAGCCCCGGCCGTTCGCCGACGTCTTGCGCTGGCAGTTCGGCCGGGATCGCGCCCGCTGGCCGAAGGCGGTCCAGAGCCCGTTTCCACAGGCTGTGCCGAAGGCGCGGGTGGAGGATTTGCGGGTCACCATGGTCGGTCACGCGACGCTGCTCGTACAGATCGCGGGTCTCAACATCCTGACCGATCCCGTCTGGTCCGAGCGCGTTTCGCCCTTTTCCTTCATCGGCCCCAAGCGTGTCCTCCCGCCCGGCATCGCCTTCGAGGCCCTGCCGAGAATCGATCTCGTTCTTCTCAGCCACAATCACTACGACCATCTCGACACCGCGACGCTCAAGCGCTTGAAAGCCGCGCATGATCCGCTGGTCGTCACGCCACTCGGCAACGACCGCATCGTGCTAGACGCCGTGCCGGGCATGCGCATCCGCACCGGCGATTGGGGCGACCGGATCGAGACTCCCGGTGCCGTGGTACATGTCGAGCCCGCGCATCACTGGTCGGCGCGCGGCACGCGCGACCGGCGCATGGCCCTTTGGGCGAGCTTCGTGGTGGAGACCGAGGCGGGCCGGATCTACCATGTCGGCGACACCGGCTTTCATCGCGGCATCAACTACCGCGCCGCCGCCGAGAAGCATGGCGGCTTCCGCCTCGCCATCCTGCCGATCGGCGCCTACAAGCCGCGTTGGTTCATGGAGGGCCAGCACCAGGACCCGAACGAAGCCGTCGAGGGCATGGTGCTCGCAAAGGCCGAGTTCGCCGCCGGCCATCACTGGTCGACCTTCCAGCTTACCGACGAGCCGATCGACGAGCCGGGCCGGGTTCTGGCCACGGCCCTGAAGGCAAAGGCAATCGGAGCCGGTCGTTTCCGCCCCATGCTGGCGGGCGAGGTGTGGGACGTTCCCACCCGCCGCCCGACCTGAGCAAAGCCGCCTAGTTCTTGAACTCGACCACCGTTTGCAGCGGCAGGACGAGGCGCGAAAGGGCTTGCGCATCCCAGTTGGTCAGGCGCACGCAGCCGTGGCTGGCGGTCTTGTCGATCTGCGAGGGCTCGGGCGTGCCGTGAATGCCGTAGGTCGGCTTCGACAGGTCGATCCAGACGATGCCGACCGGTCCGTTGGGGCCGGCGGGAAGCGTCAGCTTCTTGCGGTTCTTGCCCTGCTGGAAGTTCTTTGCGGGATTGTATTCGTAGGTCGGCTCGCGCGCGCTGCCCTTCACCTTCATCGTGCCGCTCGGCGAAGGCGTATCCTCGGAGCCGATCGTGGCGGGGTCCACCAGAACGATGCCTCCCTCCTTATCATAGGCGATGAGTTCGCCCTTCGACTTGTCCACGACGATGCGCGCAACCTTCATCTCGGGATCGGCGCCGGGGTCGGTGACGAGGAGCTTGGTGCCGACGCTCGTGAAGTCCGCGCCGGGATTGAGGTCGCGGAGCAGCTTCTCGTCCATGTGGAAGCGTTCTGCCAGCATCTCGGCCGCGTCGCGATAGCCCAGCCAGTCGAGCTTGGCCATCTCGGCATAGTCGCTCGGCATGTCCTTGACGTAGCGCCCGTCCACGTCCTCCCGCGTCAGCTCGTAGGTCTTGACGGCGGGTGCGTCGTCCTTCGACAGCGCTTTCCAAAGCGCTTCGTCCACCTGGCCGTTCCCCTTGAGGTCGTTCATGTCCTCATAGGCGCGGATGGCCTTGTCGGTGTTGCCGCCGGCCCGCCCGTCGATCACGCCGGGCGAGGCATGGGCGCGGTCGAGCAGAACCTGGAGGCGGATCAGGAACGGGTCGGGCAAATCCTTCGGATCGGGGCTCGCGGTCTTGGCGTTCCCGGCAGGCTGCGCGCTCGCGTCCGGCTTGGCCTCCGTTTTTTCAGGTTCGGCAGGCTGAGCTTCCGCCTGTTTCATCGCCTCCTGCCGCCCCTGCCAGTCGGACAGGACGGCCGCGTTCACGGCGCCTTCCGACAGGTCGGGCGGAGCCAGGGGAGCGGCGAAGGCCGCTGCGCTGGACGCCAGGAAAAAAGCCGTCAAGACCGACAAGGACGTCCGCATCGCATTCCCTCCGCAACTGATCGCAGAGGCAACGTGCGAACGCCCCGCCGGGTCCCTGAAGAACCGGCGGGGCGCAGAGAAATTCCGGGTTATCCCCTGTTGCGGAAAGCTGGCCCGCTCAGGCCGCACTCTTGGCGAAATGCTTGTCGACATAGGACTGAATGCGCTCGCGCATGAAGCGCCCCGAGGCGTCGGCGCGCTCCTCCCAGCCGAAGACGCAGGCCGTCACGATCCCGTCGAAACCGACGCCGGCGAGCGAGCCGAAGAAGACGTTCCAGTCGATCTCGCCCTGGCCGATGTCCATGTGCTGGTGGATCGTCACCTTGGCACCCGGCGGGTTGACGATGTAGCGCAGGCCGGACGATGCCTTGTGGTTGTAAGTGTCGGCGACGTGGACATGGGCGATGAGATCGCCGGCCTCGCGGATCATCCGCGCCATGTCGTCGCCGAAATAGAACGTGTGCGGCGCGCAGTAGAGGAACTTGACGTTCTTCGAGCCGATCGTCTTCAGCATGTCGATGGCGGGATGCAGCGTCTCGCACCAGTCTTCGGGGTGCGGCTCCATGTTGAGCTGCACGCCCTCCCGCTCGAAGACCGGGACCAGTTCCTCCATCGAACGCCACCAGGCGGCCTCGGAATGCTCGTGGCTGAAATGGCCGCCGCAGCAGTTGGAGCGGTGCGAGCGATCCGGCGAGGGGCCGCGCCCGAACTCCGAATTCATCGTGTCGCAGCCCATCTCCACCGTGGCGCGGATGGCCTCCTTCCAGTAGCCGACCGCCGCCTGCCGCTCGTCCTCGTGCGGGCTCGCCCAGCGATACATGGGCAGGACCGAGGCGAGCTTCACGCCGTGGTCCGACAGTGCCTTTTTGAACTCCGCCACCCGCTCCTTGTGGGCGCGCGGGCGCACCCACCAGGGCAGGAAGTCTTCGCGGGGGCTGAGTTCGATATGGTCGTAGCCGAGCTCGGACGTCTTGCGGCAGAGCTCGGGCAGCGACAGGTGCCGATGCATGTAAGGGTCGAGCGCGATCTTCATCGGTTCTGCCTTCCGCTTGCGGTCAGTTGAGCGCGCGCTGGAAGGCGCGGTTCGCCTCGTATTTCGCGCGCGCGGGGCCGATCTCGGCGCGGGTCGAGACCTCGGGCACCGCCACGTCCCACCAATGGCCGCCGGCCTCGGTCGTGATCAGCGGATGCGTGTCGATGAGGATGACCGTGGAGCGATCGTTGCCGCGCGTGCGCTCCAGCGCAGCTTCCAGCTCGGCGATCGAGCCCGCCTTCTCGGCCACGGCGCCCATGGCCCGCGCATGGGCGACGAAGTCGATCTCGGGCACCACCTCCTGCCGGCAGTCCTCCAGGAGATTGTTGAAGTTGGCGCCGCCGCATTCCATCTGCAGCCGGTTGATGCAGCCGTAGCCCCGGTTGTCGAGAAGGACGACCGTGATCTTCTGGCCGAGCATGACCGAGGTCGCGAGTTCGGAGTTCAGCATCATGTAGGACCCGTCGCCGACCATGACGATCACGTCCTTGTCGGGCCGCGCCATCTTGGTGCCGAGCCCGCCGGCGATCTCGTAGCCCATGCAGGAGAAGCCGTATTCCATGTGGTAGCCGCCCGGAGCGGTCGGCGCCCAGAGCTTTTCCAACTCGCCCGGAAGGCCGCCTGCGGCGCAGACCACGATCGTGTCCGCCGTGCCGCGCGCCCGCGCCACCGCGCCGATCACCTGCGCGTCGGAGGGAAGCTCGGCATTGGTCGCGGCCAGCGCCTTGCCCGCCGCCTCGAACCAGCGCACACGCTCGTCATGGGCGCGTTGTGCTTGGGCCCCCTCGGCCTTCCAATCGCCCAAGGCTTCGGACAGAAGCTTGAGGCCGACCTTGGCGTCCGCCACCAGCGGCACGCCGCCGTGCTTCACCGCGTCGTAGGGCGCGACGTTGAGCCCGACGATGGCGAGCTCTTCGGCGCGGAACAGCGCCCAGGAGCCGGTGGTGAAATCCTGCAGCCGCGTGCCGACCGCCAGCACCAGATCGGCGTCCGCCGCCAGCGCGTTGGCCGCCGAAGTGCCGGTGACGCCGACCGCGCCGAGCGCCAGGTCGTGCGTCTCGTCGATCGCCGACTTGCCGGCCTGCGTCACCGCGACGGGCACGCCATGCGTCTCGGCAAAGCTCAGGAGCTCGCGCGTCGCCTCGGAATAAAGGACGCCGCCGCCGGCGATGATCATCGGCTTCTTCGCCGCGCGGATCAGCGACACGGCGTGCGCCAGCTCGTCCTCGTCCGGCCGGGGCCGGCGGGTGTTCCAGACCTTCTCGGCAAACAGCGCGGCGGGAAAGTCGTAGGCCTCGGCCTGCACGTCCTGGCAGAGCGAGAGCGTGACCGGGCCGCAATCCACGGGATCGGTCAGCACCTGCATGGCGCGGCCGAGCGCGGGGATCAGCTGTTCGGGCCGCTGGATGCGGTCGAAATATTTCGACACCGGGCGGAAGCAGTCGGAGGCCGAGACCGTGCCGTCGCCGAAATCCTCGACCTGCTGCAGAACGGGGTCGGGTAGGCGGTTGGCGAAGACGTCGCCGGGCAGGAACAGGACCGGCAGGCGGTTCACATGCGCGACGCCCGCCGCCGTGATGAGATTGAGCGCGCCCGGCCCGATCGAGGTCGTGCAGGCCATGAAGCGGCGGCGGAAGCTTGCCTTGGCGAAGGCGATGGCGGCATGCGCCATGCCCTGCTCGTTGTGCGCGCGATAGGTCGGGAACTCGTCCTTCACGCCGTGGAGCGCCTCGCCCATGCCCGCCACGTTGCCATGGCCGAAGATCGCCCAGCAGCCGGCGAAGATGGGAAGCACCTCCCCGTCGATCACCGTCTTCTGCGCCATCATGAAGCGCACCAGCGCCTGCGCCACCGTCAGCCGGATCGTCTTTGACGTCATCGATATGTCTCCTCGGCCATGCCTGCTCTTCACCCCCGCCGCCTCAGCGGTAGAAGTCCGGCCTGGCGTCCGTGTTGATGGCAACGATCTGGCCCGTGCGCTTGGCCTCGACGCAGGCGTCCGAGGTGACGGCGGCGAAATAGCCGTCCCACGCGGTCGGTCCGGTCACCTTGCCCTGGAGCGTCGCCTGCACCCATTCCTGCAACTCGACATCGTAGGAGTCGATGAAGCGCAGCTTCCAGTCCATCATGATGGACTGGCCGGCCATCTGATTCTTGCGCATCGGCACGGTCGCGGGCTCGGGCAGGTTGGCCGTGCCGTCCTCGCCGACGATCTGGCACTGGATGTCGTAGCCGAACTGGCAGTTCACGAAGATCTCGGTGTCGATCACGACGCCGGACTTGGTCTTGAGAACGACGATATAGGGGTCGTCCAGCCCGTTCAGCGCATGGCGCGAGCGCTTGCCCTGGATGACCTGGGCCGAGACGTAGTCGTCGTCCACCAGCCAGCGCAACACGTCGATCTCGTGGATGAACGTGTCGGTGATGCCCATGTCGCCGACATAATGGGCGGGAACGGACGGGTTGCGATGGGCGCAGTGGAGCATCAGCGGATCGCCGATCTGGCCCGAGGTGACGACCTCCTTCAGGAGGCGATAGCCCGCGTCGTAGCGGCGCATGAAGCCGACCTGCACGAGGTGGCGGCCGCTGGCGATCTCGGCCTCGACGATGCGAAGGCACGCCTCGGCCGTGGTCGCCAGCGGCTTCTCGCAGAAGACCGGCTTGCCGGCCTCGATCGCCGCCAGCACGAATTCCTCGTGGCTCGGCCCCCAGGAGGTGACGAGAACGGCGTCGACATCGGGCGAGTTGACGAGGTCCTGACCCGTGGCATGGACCTTGGCCGAGGGGCAGAGCCGTGCGGCGACCGCCTGGGCGTTCTCGGAATTGATGTCGTTGACGGCGACGACGCTGGAGCCCGCGAGCTTGCCGTTGAGGCGCGCGATATGCTCCTGCCCGATCGCGCCCGTGCCGATCACACCGATCTTCAAACTCATGGAAGGTCTTTCGTCTGTCTGGAAACTGTTGTGGATGGGTCGAGAACTAGTGACCGGCCGGGGCGGCGACGTCCACCCAGGCGCGCGTCTCGTGCGAGCGCGCCATGGCGTGGACGGTCTCCTCGATGGCGAAGCCCGTCTCGAAGGACACGAGGCGCGCCGGTTGCCCGGCAATGGCGGCCAGCAGCTCGCGCGCTTCGATCACCTTCAGGTCGTTGAAGCCGAGTCCGTGGCCGGGGGCCGGCACGAAAGCGCCGTAGGGCGCATGAACGGGGCCGGTGAGGATCGTGCGGAAGCCCTGGGTCCGCTCGTCGCCCTCGCGGGTGAAAAGCTGGAACTCGTTCATGCGCTCCTGGTCGTAGGCAATCGTGCCCTGCGAGCCGAAAACCTGCACCGCGATCCGCCCCTTGCGGCCCCAGGCCGCCCGGTTGGCCACCAGCAGGCCGGAGGCGCCGTTGGCAAGGCGTAGGAGCGAGGTCGCGATCTCGTGCGTCTCGACCGGACGTCCCTCGCGGGCGGCATAGGGCTTGGCCTGATCGGTCATGACGCTCGCCACCGGACCGGCGAGGCGCCAGAGCAGAGAAAGCGGATGCACGGCGAAGTCGTCCAGCGCTCCATAGCCGGAGCCCGCCCCGTTCTTGAAGGCGAAGGGCGCGTCCGGGTCGGCCATGAAGTCCTCGTCCATCTCGAGGCGCACATGGTTGATCGTGCCGATCACGCCGTCTTGGATCAAGGCTTCCATCTGCCGGATGGCGGGGTTCTGGATGTAGTTGTAGCCGAGCGCCGCGACGCGGCCGGACCGGCGCTGCGCCTCCAGCATGGCGCGTGCGTCCTCGCGGCTGGTCGCCATCGGCTTCTCGCACCAGACATGCTTACCGGCCTCGAAGGCCGCACACGCCATTTCGGCATGGAACGGATTGGGCGCGGCGATGGAGACGACGTCCACCTCCGGGTCCGCCACCAGGGCGCGCCAGTCGCCGCTGGCCTTGGCGAAGCCGAACTCGGCGGCCTTGGTCTGGGCTAGGTCCGCGTTGGCGTCCGCGAGATGAACGAGGCGCGGCCGGAGCGTCTCCCCGAAGGTCGCGGCCACCGCGTTCCAGGCGAGCGCGTGGCATTTGCCCATGAAGCCGGTGCCGATGAGGCCGACGCCGATCGTTGTCTTCAAGCTCATGCCCGGCCCCGCTTGCGTTGGCGATACTGGTCCACCACCACGGCGGCGACGATGATGACGCCCTTCACGATCTCTTGGTAGTAGGCGTCGATGCGAAGGAAGGTGAAGCCCGAGGTCATGACGCCGAGGATGATGACGCCGATCACCGTGCCGGTGATGCGCCCGACGCCGCCGGCGAGCGACGTGCCGCCGATCACCGCTGCGGCGATGGCGTCGAGTTCGTAGGACACGCCCATGCCGGCCTGGCCGGAGACGGCGCGCGCCGAGGTGACGATGCCGGCCAGACCCGCCAGCGTGCCGGCGATGGCATAGACGGTGAGGAGGTGGCGGTTGACGTTGATGCCCGAGACGATGGCCGCCTGCCGGTTGGCGCCGATCGCATAGGTGAACTTGCCGTAGCGGGTGTAGCGCAGCGCGATGTGGAAGATCAGCGCGACCACGAGGAAGATCACCACCGGCATGGCGCCGGCGCCGATCGCGGAATAGCTGTCCGACAGCATGGAGACGGGCTGGCCGCCCGTGTACCACTTGGCCGCGCCGCGCGCCGCCACCATCATGCCGAGCGTGGCAATGAAGGGCGGAATGCCGGTATAGGCGATCAGCGCGCCGTTCACGAGCCCGGCGCCGAGCCCGACGAGAAGACCCGCCACGATCGGCACGATCACCGGAAGGCCGGTCAGCGCAGGGTAGACGGCGCGGGCATAGTCGGGGTTCTGGGCAAGGCTTGCCGCGACCATGGCGGTGAAGGCCACGATCGAGCCAGAGGAGAGGTCGACGCCCGATGTGATGATGACCTGCGTCACGCCGACGGCGATGATGCCGATCACCGAGACCTGCAGGATCATGACCACGAGGCGCTGCGTGTTGCCGAGGAAGCTCTGGCCGATCAGCACCCAGCCCAAAGCCTCGAAGATCAGCGCGATGCCGATCAGCACGAGAAGGATCGAGACTTCGGTCGGCAGCTTGCGGCGTCGCCGCGCGGGCTTGTCCACCGCGGGAGCAGGCGGCACGCCGCCCTGCGTCGCTTCGTTGAGGGTCATCGGTTCTCTCCCGGTTGTCTTGGCGATGCGCGGGTTCCTCGGCTCTCCCGGCCGGGCGTCGCGCCGCCGCTGTTCCTGTGTCGCCCCCGTCAGGAGGAGGCGAGGTCCATGACGCGCTCCTGCGTCGCCTCGGCGCGGTCGAGAATGCCGGTCACGCGCCCGGCATGGACCACCATCACCCGGTCGCTCATGCCCAGCACCTCGGGCAGTTCCGACGAGATCATGAGAACGGCCAGCCCCTCGCCCGCGAGCTTGGAGACGAGGCGGTGGATCTCGGCCTTGGCGCCGACGTCGATGCCGCGCGTCGGCTCGTCCAGAATGAGGATCTTCGGCTTGGTCAGAAGCCAGCGGCCGATCAACACCTTCTGCTGGTTGCCGCCCGACAGGTTGCCGATCCGCTCGTCGAGATCGGGCGTCTTGACGCGCAGCGCCTTCGACATTTCCTCGCAGGTGCGATCCACCTCGCCCTGGCGCACGAAGCCGCCGGCGGTGAAGCGATCCTGGATCACCGCCATCTGCATGTTCTCGGTGATCGAGAGCGGCAGGAAGCAGCCGGTGTCCTTGCGGTCCTCGGTCAGGAAGGCCATGCCATGGCGCATGGCGACGCCGGGATTGGCGACCTCGACCCTTTGGCCGAAGAGCTCGATCGTGCCCGATGTCGCGGGCGTCACGCCGAACAGCGTCTCGGCGATGTTGGAGCGGCCCGAGCCGACGAGGCCGGCGAGCCCCAGGATCTCGCCCGCACGCAGGTCGAAGGACACGTCTTGGAAGACGCGCCCCAGCGAGAGATTGCGCACCGACAGAACGGTCTCGCCGATCTCGGCTTCTTCCTTCGGGAACATCTGCGTCAGCTCGCGGCCCACCATCATGCGGATGATGTCGTCGCGGGTGACGGTCTTGGCGTCCTCGGTGCCGATATATTTGCCGTCGCGGAAGATCGAGACCTCGTCGGCGATCTCGGCCAGCTCGTCCATCTTATGGGTGATGTAGACGATGCCCTTGCCCTGTTCGCGAAGCTGCCGGACGATGCGGAACAGGTGCTCCACCTCGCGATCGGTCAGCGCCGAGGTCGGCTCGTCCATGATCAGAACGTCCGATTGGTAGGACACGGCTTTCGCGATCTCCACCATCTGCCGGCTGGCGATCGAGAGCGTCTGCGTCTCGGCCTCGGGGTCGAGGTCGATCGAAAGGTCGGCGAACAGCTTCTCCGTGCGCCGGCGCAACTCGCCATGGTCCACGAAGCCGAAGCGGTTCAGCGGCTCGCGCCGGATCCAGATATTCTCGGCCACCGTCATGAAGGGCATCAGGTTCAGTTCCTGATGGATCATGGCGATGCCGTTTTCCAGCGCGTCGAGCGGGCCCTTCAGCCGGATCTCCTGGCCACGCAGGCGCACCCCGCCGCCGTCCGGCGTGTAGATGCCGGCGATGATCTTCATGAGCGTCGACTTGCCGGCGCCGTTCTCGCCCATCAGGGCATGGACGGTGCCGCGCCGGACCCGAAACTGGACGTTGTCGAGGGCGACGACGCCGGGAAAGACCTTGCGGACCCCGTCCACCTCCAGAAGGTAGTCCGAGCCGGGCACCGCGCCGCTTTCGCGCACCGCGCGCATGGTCGTCGGACTGATCGTGTGAGCCGCCATCTCTCGGTGCCTCCCGCAAGGATCGTGAAAGCGGCGGGCCCGGCCCGCCGCCGCATGCGTCGTCATTGGGCCTTGGCGTATTTTCCCATCGTCTCGGGCGTCACGAGTTCGAACGGCACCCAGATCTTGCGCTCGGTGGCCTCGCCCTTGGCGAGCTTCGCGGCCGCATCCACCGAGGCCGCGCCTTGCGCGGTGGCGTTCTGGAAGACGGTGATGTCGAGATCGCCGGCCTTCATCGCGGCGAGCCCGTCGGGCGTCGCGTCGATGCCGGCCACGACCACGGTTTTGGGATCGCGCCCGACCGCCTTGATGGCCTGGATCGCGCCGATCGCCATCTCGTCATTGTTGGCGATCACGGCATCGAACTCGGCCGAGGACGACAGCCAATTGGTCATGATGTTCTGGGCTTCGATCCGGTCCCAGCCGGCGGCCTGGCGATCGACGATCGAAATGCTCTTGCACGCCGGCGTCGCAAGGACATCCTCGATGTCCTGCGTGCGCACGATCGAGGAATGGTTGTTGAGCGGCCCCATCAGCACATAGGCCGCGCCCTTGCCACCGAGCAGCCGGCAGACTTCCTGCGTCTGCATCGTGCCGGACTGCTTCTCGTCGGAGCCGACGAAGGCGGTCTTTTCCGGCAGGGTTTCCAGATCGGCCGGCGGGTGGACGGAGTAGACGATCGGTATCTTGGCCTCGGTCGCGAGCTTGGTCATGGCCGGGGTGCCGTCGCCGTCCACCGCCGTCACCACGATGGCGTCGACGCCGGCGGCGATGAAGTTGCGAACCTGATCGAGCTGGCGCTGCGGGTCGTTCTGCGCGTCCTCGACCTGGAGCGTGAGGCCGGACATCGCCTTGGCGCGGCCCTCCATGCCCTGGCGCAGGATGGTGAGAAACACCGAATCCGCCCGCGCCAGCGTGACGCCAATCGTCTCGGCCAGCGTGGGCGCCGTGGTGGAGGCGAGAAGCGCCGCGACCAGTGCGGCACCGAGAAGCTTCGTCTTCATGGAACGTGTCCTGTCGCGGGTGGAGCGGAGGCCGGGGCGCCGCGTCGTGGCGACGCCCCGGTCGTTCAGGTCAGAACCCTTAAGGCCTCAGCCGTCGAGGGCGGGCCGTCAGTTCTTGGCGGCGTAGGTCGCCATGTTGGCGGGAGTGACGAGCTCGAAGGGCACGTCCACCACCTTCTCCACCTTCTCGCCCTTGATGAGCTTTTCCACCGTGTCGATCGCGCCGGCGCCCTGGCCGGCGGCGTTCTGGAAGACGGTGACCTTGAGGTCGCCCGCCTTCATGGCGGCGAGACCGTCCTGCGTGGCGTCGACGCCCGCGACGATCACGTCCTTCATGCCGGCAGCCTTCAGCGCCTGGATCGCGCCGATCGCCATCTCGTCGTTGTTGGACACGACGGCGGCAGGCTTCAGCCCGGCGGAGATCCAGTTGGTCATCAGGTCGGTCGCCTGGGTGCGCTGCCAGTTGGCGGTCTGCTTGTCGAGGATCTTGATGCCGGTGCAGGGCTCCTTGGCGATCACGTCCTCGACGTCCTGCGTGCGCTGGCGGGCGGCCTGGTTGGAGAGCTCGCCCATCATCACCACGATGTCGCCCTTGCCGCCCATGAGCTTGCAGACTTCCTGCATCTCCAGCGTGCCCGACTTCTTCTCGTCCGAACCCACGAAGGCGGTCTTGGCGGGAAGCTTCTCGACATCGGCCGGCTGGCGGTTGACGTAGACGAGCGGAATGCCGGCATCGTTGGCGAGCTTGGTCATCTGCGCCGTCGCGTCGGTGTCGACGGGGTTCACGATGATCCCGTCCACCTTCTGGGCGATGAAGTTCTGGATCTGGTTGAGCTGCTTGCCGATGTCGTTGGTGGCGTCCTCGACCTGGAGGGTCATGCCCTCCTTCTTCTTGGCCGCGTCCTGCATGCCGTTGCGCAGGACGGTCAGGAAGTTGTCGTCGAACAGGGCCATGGACACGCCGATATTGGCGGCCTGGGCCGAGGCCATCATGGCGACCGACGCGGCGAGCGTGAGCAGAATGCGGTTCATCAGGCACTTCCTCCCATGTTCGGGCTGTCCGTCTTTTGCGGCGCCCGATGTTTCCTTAACCCCCGCCGCCGGCCTCCCCGCCGACGACCGATTCATGACTCAGGCGGCCTGCGCCTTGAGCCCGTCCGCCACGAAGGCGATGCTGGCGCCAAGATCGCCCGCGATGTCCGCGCTGCCTGCGACCTCGGCCGCGAAGGGCTCGAAGGACGCCGGGCCGCGATAGCCCCCCTTCGCCAGCGCGCGCAGCTGTCCCAGATTGTCGATGAGATCGCCCGGGCCGACGAGGACACGGTGCGGATCGCGCATCGCCTCGCGCGGCACGGCTTTGTCCTCCACGCCCGAAATGTGGACGAGGCCGGTGCGCTCGGGAAACAGCGCCGTCTCCCCGGCGACGAAATGGTGGAACGTGTCGTGCACGAGCTTGAAGCGCTCGCCCTGCCCGACCGCGTCGATGGCGGCGACCGCCTCGCTCTTCAGGCGCAGCGAGCATTCCGCAAAGCCGAGCGGCTCGACAAGGCCGATCAGACCAACGTCGGCCAGGATCGGCGCCAAGCCGCTCAAAGCCTCGCGCAGCGCGGCGAGCCGCGTCGCGTCGTCGCTCCAGAAGCCCTCTTCGTTCACCGGGCAGAGAACCAGCGCCTCCGCCCCGGCGGCTGACGCCTCTGCGGCAAGAGACTTGGCTTCCTCGGCGCGGACCGGGGTCCATTCGTTGAAGCGCTGAAGGGCGTTGACCGACAGGATGCGTAGCCCCTTGGCGGATGCGAGGGCGCCGACCTCGTGGCCCGGCGTGCCATCAGCCAGCGCGACGCCGGCCAAGTCGTTGCGGATCTCCACCGCCGTCAGGCCGAGACGCTGCGCCAGTTCGAAGAAGGCTTCGACGCCCAAACCGGGCGCGACCATATGATTGACAGCGAATTCCAAGACCCGAAACCTCCCCGCCTCGCCCTTCACCCCGACCCCATCCCGGCCAAAAGCGAATTTGGAATGTGTATGCCCTTTTATACCAATATGGAAATTTGTATTCTGCGTGCGGGAAGCGTGTCAAGCGGCAGGGAGTGCGCTTTCTGTGCAATCGGCAAAATGGGGAGCGGACGGCAATGACGGTGAGCGACGAACAGGTTCGAGCCGATCCGGCCAGCGCGCCGGAAAACTTCGCCGCCTTGCGCGAGCGCTTGGCGAGCGGCGCGGTGAAGCTGCCCAAGCGGCTGAAGCAGGTCGCTTCCTTCGCCCTCGCCCAGCCCGACGAGATCGCGCTCGGCACGGTGACGAGCATCGCCGACAAGGCGGGGGTGCAGCCCTCGACCCTCATCCGCTTCAGCCAAGCGCTGGGCTTCGCCGGCTTTTCCGATCTCCAGGCGCTGTTTCGCGAGCGGCTGCGCAACCAGGTCTCGAACTATGACGAGCGGCTTCTGTCGCTGCGCCAGCGTAATGGCGACGCCTCCCGTTCGGCCGCCCTGTTCGACGGGTTCTGCGAAGCCTCGACGCGCTCGATCTCTGGGATGCACGATCGGCTCGACGTCGCCGCCATGGACGAGGCGATTCGCATCCTGGCCGAGGCCGAGACGATCTATCTCATCGCGCAGCGGCGCTCCTTTCCCGTCACCGCCTATGTCAGCTACGCGCTGGGCAAGCTCGGCATCCGCAATGTCCTGATCGGCTCGGCGGTCGGCACCGATGCCGAGACGGCGTCCTTCGCGACGGCTCGCGACGCGGCGATCGCCATCTCCTTCACGCCCTATGCCTCGTCCACCGTCGCCTACGCCCGTCAGGTGGCGGAACAGGGCGCGCCGCTCGTCGTCATCACCGACAGCCCGTTCAGCCCACTCGTTTCCGAAGGCCATCTCTGGTTCGAGGTGGTGGAGGCGGATTTCCAGGGGTTCCGCTCTCTCGCCGCCAGTCTGGCGCTCGCCATGACGCTGGTCGTCGGCGTGGCCGAGCGTCGCCGCGCCGGCGGCCCGCGCCCGGCGATGGAGGGCATGTGAGTCTTCTCATAAAATTTGGAATTGAAATTCCATATTGACGATATTGTTGCCTCATGCTTCATCTTGACGCGATGGGAACGCGGCCCGCCGCCCCTCGCCCCGGCCTCGCCGGGCGGGGCATGGCGGGTTCGACGGCACGAGGCATAAGGGAGAGGCTCATGGCCAAGGCGCTCGATGTGGTCACGATCGGCCGCTGTTCGGTGGATCTCTACGGCCAGCAGATCGGCTCGCGCCTGGAGGACATCGCCTCCTTCGCCAAGTCGGTCGGCGGCTGCCCCGCCAATATCGCCGTCGGCACGGCGCGGCTCGGCCTGAAGTCGGCGCTGCTCACGCGCGTCGGCGCCGAGCAGATGGGCGGCTTCGTGCGCGAGCAGCTGGCGCGCGAGGGCGTCGAGACGGCGGGCGTCGCGGTGGACCCCGAGCGCCTGACGGCGCTGGTGCTGCTCGCCGTCGAGGACGAGGGCGTCTCCCCCATGATCTTCTACCGCTCCGACTGCGCCGACATGGCTTTGTGCGAGGACGACGTTTCCGAGCCGCTGATCGCCTCGGCCGCCTCGATCGTCGTCACCGGCACCCATTTCTCCAAGCCCAACACGGAAGCCGCGCAGCTGAAGGCCATCCGCATCGCCAAGGCGAACGGCGGCAAGGTCGTGTTCGACGTGGACTACCGGCCCAATCTCTGGGGCCTCGCCGGCCATGCCGCCGGCTTCGAGCGATATGTCGCCTCGGACTTCGTGTCGGCCAAGATGCAGGCCATCCTGCCCGATTGCGACCTCGTGGTCGGCACCGAGGAGGAGGTGATGATCGCCGGCGGCGTCGGCGATCCGCTGGCCGCCCTCCAGGCGATCCGCGCCGTGTCCTCGGCGACGCTGGTTCTGAAGCGCGGCGCCATGGGCTGCATCGTCTTCGAGGGGCCGATCGCCTCGCTGGAGGACGGCGTCGCCGGGCGCGGCTTCCCGATCGAGGTGTTCAACGTTCTGGGCGCGGGCGACGCTTTCATGTCCGGCCTGCTCGCCGGCTGGCTGCGCGGCAAGTCGGCGGCGGAATGCGCCACCATGGCCAATGCCTGCGGCGCGTTCGCCGTGTCGCGCCTTCTCTGCTCGCCGGAATATCCGACTTCGGACGAGCTCGACGCCTTTCTCGCCAAGAGCCGCATCGAGCGCCGCCTGCGCAAGGACGAGGGGCTGAACCACATCCACTGGGCGACGACGCGCCGTCCGGGGCCGGAGCGTCTCATGGCGCTCGCCTGCGACCACCGCATGCAGCTGGAGGACATGGCGGACGCCGCCGGCGCCCCGCGCGAGCGGATCGAGGATTTCAAGGTGCTGACCGTCGAGGCCGCCTCGCGCGTGGCCGGCGACGAGCCGGGCTTCGGCATGCTGCTCGACGGAATCTACGGCCAGAAGGCGCTTTACCGCGCGGCGGCCAAGGGCTTCTGGATCGGGCGTCCGGTGGAGAAGCCAGGCTCGCGCCCGCTCGAATTCGACCATATGGCCGATCTCGGCAGCCATCTGACGGAATGGCCGGTCGATCAGGTCATCAAGTGCCTCTGCTTCTACCACCCGGACGACCCGGCCGAGTTGAAGAGCCGGCAGGACCGCGAGCTCCTGCGCCTTTGGGACGCCGCGCGCACCGTGGGCCGCGAGCTTCTTGTCGAGATCATCTCCGGCAAGAACGGCGCGCTCGGTGAGACGACGGTGGCCGAAGTGGTCCAGCATGTCTACGATCTCGGCATCAAGCCCGACTGGTGGAAGCTGGAGCCGCAGACATCGACGGCGGCCTGGCGCCGGATCGAATCCACGATCTCTGCCAACGACCGCTATTGCCGGGGCATCGTCCTGCTCGGACTCGACGCGCCGGAGGCCGAGTTGCGGGATGCCTTCGCGGCCGTGGCCGATGTCGGCATGGTCAAGGGCTTCGCGGTCGGGCGCACGATCTTCGCCAACGCCGCCCGGCGCTGGCTGCGCGGCGAGATCGACGACGAGGCCGCCATCGTCGATATGGCCAAGCGCTTCGGCGCCCTGGTCGCCGCCTGGCGCGGCGCCGCGCGGCGCACCGAAGCCGCCTGAGACGTCTGTCTCGGCAGGCCGCCCGGGCGGCCGGAACTGGAATGAAACGATCGGGCCGCGACAGGGCGCCCGACGCTCAAGGAGGAAGCATGATCCGTATCGGCGCGAACCCGATCTGCTGGAGCAATGACGATCGGCAGGACATCGGCGGCCATATCAGCCTGGAGCAGTGCCTCGGCGAGGCGAGCGCGATCGGCATCGAGGGCATGGAACTCGGCCACAAGTTTCCGCGCGAGCCCGCCGCGCTGAAAGCCAAGCTCGCCGAATACGGCATGGATTTCGTGGGCGGCTGGTACTCGACCTTCCTGCTCGACCGCGACGCCGAGGCCGAGTTCGAGGCGGCGCGCGAGCATATCGATCTCGTGAAGGGCGCGGGCACCGATATCTTCATCGTCTGCGAATGCACCCGCACCGTGCATGGCGACGAGACCACGCCCCTTCACGCTCGCCCGGTCCTCAACGAAGAGGAATGGCAGCGCTTCCTGCCGCGCCTCACGCGCTTTGCCGAGCTTCTGAAGGGCGAAGGGCTGCGCATCGCCTATCACCATCACATGGGAACGGTGATTCAGACGGGCGAGGAAATCGACCGGATGATGGCCGGCACCGGCCCGGCCTTCACGCTGCTGCTCGACACCGGCCACGCCACCTGGGGCGGCGCCGATCCCGCCGATCTCGCGCGCCGCTACAAGGACCGCATCGTCCATGTCCATGTGAAGGACGTGCGCCTCGACGTCGCCCGTCAGGCGGCGCAGGAAGACTGGAGTTTCCTGACCTCGGTTCTGGCTGGCGTCTACACCGTGCCGGGCGACGGGTCGGTGGACTATGTATCGGTCTTCACAGCGCTTCCCGACTATTCCGGCTGGGTGGTGATCGAGGCCGAGCAGGACCCCGACAAGGCCCATCCCGCCACCTATGTGAAGATGGGTTACGACAACCTGACCCGTTTCCTGGCCGAATCCGGCCTGAAGCGCTGAAGGAGCGAGCCATGTCCAAGCTTCTGGTCAAACCCTCCGGCACGGCGGGCCGTGTCGTCGACGTCACGCCCGAAAGCGCCGGCTGGACCTATGTCGGCTTCGCGCTCCACAAGCTGAAGCCCGGCGAGAGTGTTTCGGGCGGCGAGGCCGGGCGCGAGAGCTGCCTCGTGCTCGTCTCCGGCAAGGCCGCCATCTCGGCAGGCGAAAGCGATTTTGGCAGCGTCGGTCGTCGCATGTCGCCCTTCGACGGCAAGCCCTCCTCGGTCTATGTGCCCGCCGGTATGGAGTGGCGCGTCACGGCCGAGACCGATCTGGAACTCGCCGTCTGCACCGCCCCCGGCACGGCCGGCGCCCGCCCGCCGCGGCTGATCGGCGAGGACGACAACACGCAGGAGGTGCGCGGGCGCGGCAACAACGTGCGCCACGTCACCAACATCCTGCCCGAAACGGCCGAGGCCGACGGGCTCCTGGTGGTGGAGGTCGTCACGCCCGCCGGCAACACGTCGAGCTATCCCCCGCACAAGCACGATGCCGACGACTTGCCGCGTGAATCCTCGCTGGAGGAGACCTATTACCACCGGCTCAACCCGCCCCAGGGCTTCGCCTTCCAGCGCGTCTACACCGACGCCGATGCGTCCGGCCGGCGCGAGCTGGACGAGGCCATGGCGGTGGAGGATGGCGACGTGACGCTGGTGCCCAAGGGCTATCACCCCTGCGCCACGATCCACGGCTACGACCTCTACTATCTCAACGTCATGGCCGGCCCCAAACGCACCTGGCGCTTCCACAACGCGCCCGAGCACGAGTGGCTGTTGAAGCCCTGAGCCTGCGGCGGAGGGGCGCGATGCGCCTCTCCGCTTTCTTAGTGCTGGTGGCCTTCCGGCGTTCTGCTGCAGAGCGTCTCGGTTGCCGGTAAAACTTCTGCCCTTCCTCGGCGCTCTCTCGCTCCGTGAAGGGGCCGTATTGGAATGTGATGATCCGCCAGCCGGGCTCGCCCCGAACGGCGTCTGCCGCTAAGCCCTTGTGGCGTCGCCCGCCCCGCGATGTCCGCCGGATGCATGGGCTTGCCCCGCCCGCCCGGCTCCCCGTGCAGGCGTTCAAAATCGCTTGACCTCGCCCCGCCGAAGAGAGATGGGTCCTCCGCCCAGCCGTCCATTCTCGACCGGCGCGCCGACGGAAATCGGGAGAGCTTCGTAAGATTGCCTTGGTTGCCATGGAATGTCGCTCCCGGCGAGCGCTCCAGCCAAAAGCACCGCGATGCCACCCCCCTCTCCGTCCTGATCAGTGACGAGACCTGCGAAATATTCGATGCAAAGATTCGAGACCGACTTGGCGAATTTCGCCGGCGAACGCTATGCCGAAACGCCCGCCGCTCCGGCGGGCTCGATCCTGATCGGCGCCCCGTTCCCAACCGGCGCCGAGGTGGACGGGCGCCTCGACACGTTCTTCGCGCGACAGGCCGCGCGCTTCGGTTCGGCGCCCGCCGTCGTGTCGGAGGGCCGCACCTGGTCCTATGCCGAGATCGACGCGCGCGCCAACCAGATGGCCCGCGTCCTGGCCGCCCGGGGCGTGGCGCCGGGCGACCGGGTCGGACTTCTGCTCGACCGTTCGGCCATGACCTATGTCGCGATCCTGGCGGTAATGAAGGCCGGCGCCGTGTTCGTGCCGCTCGCCACCGCCTTCCCGCCCGAACGCATGGCGCTGATCGTTGAGGACGCGGCGATCCGGCTGATCGTCACGGTGTCTGACTACGCGGCCATCGTGCGCCAGCTGCCCGTCACTCCCTTCCTGCTGGGCGAGAGCGAAGGGGAGATCGCCGCGCAAGACCCCGCGCCCCTGGCGCTTGGGCCCTTGAGCGACGACAGCTGCTACATTCTCTATACGTCCGGCACCACGGGCAAGCCCAAGGGCGTGGTGATCCGGCACCCCAGCATCCGCAATTTCGTCGAGGTCGCCGCCTCTGCCTATGGCTACCGGCCGGGCGACCGCGTCTACCAGGGCATGACCATCGCCTTCGACTTCTCGACCGAGGAGATCTGGGTGCCGCTCAGCGCCGGGGCGACGATCTATCCTGCGCCAGGCAAGCTGACCTTAGTCGGCGAGGAACTGTCAGAGTTCCTGCGCGCCCATGACATCACATGCATGGCCTGCAGCCCGACGTTGCTTTCCTCCATCGAGAGCGAGGTGCCGAGCCTGCGCCTGCTTCTGGTGGGCGGCGAGGCCTGCCCGCAGAACCTCGTGCAGCGTTGGGAAAAGCCCGGCCGCGAAATCCTCAACACCTACGGACCGACCGAGGCGACCGTCACCGCAACCATGGCGCGGCTGTGCTCCGACCGGCCGGTGACGATCGGAGCGCCGCTGCCGAGCTACACGATCGTGCTTCTGGACCCGGAGGCGCCCAAGCTCGCGACGCCCGGCGAGATGGGCGAGATCGGCATCGCCGGCATCGGCCTTGCCGCCGGCTATCTCAACCGGGCGGACCTCACCGACGAGAAATTCATTCCCGATTTCCTGGGTCTGGCCGACAATCCCTCGCAGCGGATCTACCGCACGGGCGATCTCGGTCGCATCAGCCCGGAGGGCGAGATCGAGTATCACGGGCGGATCGACACGCAGGTGAAGATCCGGGGCTATCGCATCGAGCTCGGCGAGATCGAAGCCGTGCTGCTCGACCAGCCCGGCATCGCCCAGGCCGCCGTCACGGCGATCGAACTGCAGCCAGGCCGCACCGAGCTCGTCGCCTATTACGCGCCGAAGGCCGGCTCCTGCTCGCTGGCGAAGGGGGAGCTTTCGGCCGAGCTGAAGCGCCGCCTGCCGGACTACATGGTGCCGACCTATCTGGAGGAACTGGCGGCGCTGCCGATGACGGTCGCCAACAAGGTGGACCTTCGCCAGCTTCCCAAGCCCCGGGCCGGCGCGCTCGCTTCCGACCGGCCGGTGACGCCGCCGCGCAACGACGACGAGCGCTTCCTGGTGGACACCGCCAAGACCATTCTCGGCCTAGAGGAAATCTCGGTCGAGGATCATTTCTTCGACGATCTCGGCGCCAATTCGCTGCTCATGGCGCGCTTCTGCGCTCGTGTGCGCGCCAAGCCCGCTTGGGCCACCACCTCGATGCGCGACATCTATCTCTACCCGACGGTCGCCCGTCTGGCGGAGCATCTGCGCACGCCCGAGGACATGGTCGAGGCGACGCGCGAGCCCGTGCTCACCCATCGCGCCTCGGACTTCGCCTATTGGGCCTGCGGCGGCGCGCAGCTTCTGTTCTACGCGATCTACGGCTATTTCGGCCTGTGGGTCTTCGATCGCGGGCTGGACTGGGTCTATGTCGCGCTTGACCAGCCGATTCAGCTGTATCTGCGATGCGTCGCGCTTTCGGCCGGCCTGTTCTTCGGCATGTCGGGCCTTGCGGTCGCCACCAAATGGCTGCTGATCGGGCGCTGGAAGCCGGAGGCCTTCCCGATCTGGAGCCTTCGCTACTACCGCTTCTGGGTGGTTCAGACGCTGATCCGCACCGCGCCGGTCGTCCTGTTCCGGGGTAGCCCGCTCTACAGCCTCTATCTCAAGCTGCTCGGTGCGCGCATCGGCCACAACACGATCGTGGAATGCCGCACGATCCCGGTCTGCACGGACCTCATCGTCATCGGTGACAATGCGATCTTGCGCAAGGAGTCGGTGATCCTGGGCTATCACGCCCGCGCCGGCTACATCCACACCGGCCCGGTCGAGGTGGGCGACGGCGCCTTCGTCGGCGTCGGCTGCGTGCTCGACATCGACACGCGGATCGGCAAGGGCTCGCAGCTCGGCCATTCCTCCTCGCTCCAGCGCGGCCAGACCATCCCCGATGGCGAGCACTGGCACGGCTCGCCCGCCGTGCCGACCACGGCCGACTATTGCAAGGTGCGCGGCCGGTCCCTGTCGGAGATCCGGCGCATCCTGTTCGAGGTGGTGCAGCTCGTCGGGCTGTTCGCCATCGTCACGCCCTTCCCGCTTCTGTTCCACTCCTATTGGCAGAATGTCAGCGACGACTATCAGGAGACGATCGGCATCGTCGCGATCGGCACGACGGTCACGCTGCTCGGCACGCTCGCCGTCTCGCTGGCCGCCGCCCTCCTGCTGCCGCGCATTGCCAAGCTGGTGCTGAAGCCGGGGCGGACCTACACGCTCTACGGCTTCCACTATCTCGTGCAGAACGCCGTGGAGTTCTGCACCAATTCGCGCCTGCTCAACCTCCTGTTCGGCGACAGTTCGGCCGCCGTCCACTACATCCGGGCCCTCGGCTGGAAGCTCAATTCCGTCACCCAGACCGGCTCGAACTTCGGCAGCAACCAGAGCCAGGAGAACCCGCTTCTCTGCGAGATCGGCAGCCAGACCATGGTGTCGGACGGCCTGTTCATGATCAACATGCACAAGTCCGCCTCCTCGTTCCGGCTGCACCACACCAAGGTCGGAGAGCGCAACTACTTCGGCAACAACATCTATTTCCCACCCGATAGCCGCACCGGGGCGAACTGTCTGCTCGGCACCAAGGTCATGGTGCCGATCGACGGTCCGGTGCGCGAGAATGTCGGCCTGCTCGGCTCGCCGCCCTTCGAGATCCCGCGCATGGTGACCCGCGACAAGGAGCTGATCGCCGGCGTCAGCGAAAGCGACCGCCGCCTGCGGGTGCGGGAAAAGAACCGCCACAACGCTCTGACGGCTCTGTTCTTCCTGGCCACCCAATGGCTGGAGCTGTTCATCGCGCTGGTGATCGCCGACCGGGCCTTGAACTATTACGACGAATGGGGTGCGACGGCGCTCTTCCTGGGCGCCCTGCTCGTCATGGTGATCGAGGTGCCGCTGCATGTCTTCATCGAGCGGGCGAGCCTTGGCTTCGGTCTCCTCAAGCCGCGCATGACGACGATCTACGACCGCTCCTTCTGGCGCCACGAGCGGCACTGGAAGCTGTCGGACTCGCCGATCATCAACCTCTTCCCCGGCACGCCCTTCCGGCCGCTGATGCTGAAGCTGCTGGGTTGCGAGGTCGGCCGGCGGGTCTATGACGCCGGTGCCAACCTCACAGAGCGTTCGCTGGTATCCATCGGCGACGACGCGACGCTGAACGAGCGCTGCGTCATCCAGGCCCACTCGCTGGAGGAAGGCGCCTTCAAGTCCGACGCCATCCGCATCGGCAACGGCTGCACGCTCGGCCCCGCCGCCTTCGTCCATTACGGCGTGGTGATGGGCGACGAATCGATGGTGGACACCGATTCCTTCGTCATGAAGGGCGAGGTGCTCGAACCCGGCTCGATCTGGCGCGGCAACCCGGCCAAGCTCCACCGCTTCGCCGCCCCGGTGCGCAGCCGCGGCACAAGGCAGGCGGCCCTTTGAGCACGGCCTCCCCTATCGCTCCGATCCGCCTCGCGCCCGTTGCGCCGGCGGATCGCGATCGGCTGGCAGCGCTCGCCGTGGCGCCGGATCAGGCCGGTTTCGTCGCCAGCAACGCCGCCTCGCTGGAGGAGGCCGACGAGGACCCCGACGCCCGCCCGCGCGCGCTCTGGCTGAGCGAGGGGCCGGGCTCGGCCGAGCGGCTGGTCGGCTTCCTCATGTACGAGGCGCCCTCCGGCGATACCGAAGCGCGCATCTATCGGCTGATGATCGACCGCGCCGAGCAGGGACGGGGCCTCGGCAAGGCCGCCCTCCAGGCCGTGCTCGGCGAAATCCGCGCCCTGGCGCACATCCAGGAAATCTCGATCTGCTACGACCCCGGCAATGCGGCAGCGCGGCACATGTATGGGCAGGCAGGCTTCGTCGAGGAAGGCTTGGACGAGGACGGCGAGATGATCGCCCGGCTCGTCTGGCCCGAAATCTGACGTGAGCGCCGGGCCGGGCGCCTTTCCCAATCCCGACGCGGCGGCGCTCCAGGCGGCGCTCGACCGCCTCGCACCGCCCGGCATTCGGCTCGCCTGCCGCGCGCTGCGCGCGGGAGACGCCGCGCATCTCCTGCCCGAAGAGGCCGGCTCGATCACCGCTAGACAGCCTGCTCGGCGGGATGCGAGCGGCGCGGTGCGCTGGGCGGCGCGGCAACTGCTGAAGGCGCATGGGCTGGGCGAAGCCGCCATTCTCCGCGCGCCCTCCGGCGCGCCGATCTGGCCAGGCGGGCTGACGGGCTCGCTCGCCCATGACGAGACGATGGCCGTGGCGGCGCTCGGCCGGATCGATGCCGTGGGCTCGCTCGGCGTCGATGTCGAGCCGCCCGAGCCCTTGTCGCCCGATCTGCTCGCGCTCGTCGTGACGGGGGCCGATCGGCTTCCCGAACCCGCCGACCTCTTGGCGGCGCGCCTCGTGTTCTGCGCCAAGGAAGCCGTCTACAAGGCTGTCTATCCCCTGGACGGGCAAATCCTCGACTATGGCGACATCGCCGTCGATCTCCCGCTGCGGCGCGCGACGACCCGCTCCGGCCGCCGGCTTCAGCTGTTTCTCTGCACGGCCCCTCGCCTCGTGGTCCTGGCGGTGACGGAGGCCTAACCCGCGCGTTCCCCGTCAGCCGTCGAGGCCGAGCGGGTCCTTCAGGCGGGGCCAGAGCTGGAGGCTGGCCTTACGGTAGGGCGTCGTGGCGGGGTCGGTCGGGTAGGAGGTCGGCGAGGCGACATAGACGATCTCGCTCGCCACCGGCTGGAAACCGGCGTGGAAATGGTTGGTGGACTTCACCAGAAGCAGGTCCTTGGCGGCGAAGTCGACGCCCATATTGCTGAAGATGTCGGGCTCATAGGTCTGCGTCCGGCTGGTGATGAGGATCACGTCGATCTCGGTTCCGATCAGGCGGATCGTGGCGGCGCGGCCGAGCGTGACGCGGCTGTTGCGAAAGCTCTGCCAGCCGCTTTCCTCGACGCGGAGGACACGCACCCGCGCGTCGAGCGGCTGGCCGCCATGCGGGCCGGACTTGCCGCCGAAGCGCAGGTCGATCTCCGCCCCCTCGCCCGCCGCGTGGCAGAAGGACACGGCGATCGGGTCCCAGATCGTGGCGAGCGCCACCTTGCCCAAGTCGCCCCGCTCCAGAATACGGCGCAGGACATGCGTCGCGTCGCCCGCCACGCCGCCGCCGGGATTGTCCCAGATATCGGCGACCACCACGGGCTTCTCGCGATGCGCGACGCGGATCGCCCCCGCATGGTCGAGGCCGGCTTCGGTGTCGAGGATCGGCATCGCCGTGGTGCCGCGAAGCGCATAGAGTTCGCGCCCCAGCCGCTCCGCCAGCGCCTCACCTTTGACCTTGTCGCCATCCGTGACAACCACGATCCTTGTGCCCATCTCCGGCACGTCGCCCGCCATGAACCCGTGGATCACCGAGACGGCGAGAATGCCGTCCCGTCCTTCCATCGCCTTCAGCCGGTCCACGAAGCCGCGCATCGGCTCGCGGCTCGTCGGGTAGATCGAGATCATGCGGCAGTCGAAGGTGGAGATCACTGGCTTGATCTCGCCCCGGATCGTGCGCAAGGCGAGATCCACCACCAGCTCGCCCCGCTCTTCGAAATCGGTGTGGGGGAATTCGAGGAAGGCGGCGAGAAGATCGAGCTGCCGGACCCGCAGCGGGGTGAGGTGCGAATGCGGGTCGAACTCGGCGGCGACGGTGACGTCCGGCCCGACCAGGGCGCGCACGCGTTCGAGAAAATCCCCCTCCGGGTCGTCATAGCCCTGCGCCACCATGGCGCCGTGCAGTCCGAGGACGACGCCGTCCACCGGCAACGCGGCCTGGAGCTCGGCCAGAATCGTGTCGCGCAGGTGTTCGTAGGTCTGGCGCTGGATCAGCCCGGCGGGCTCGGCCCAGCAGGACGTACCCTCGATCACGGTGAAACCTTCCGCCCGGCCGCGCCGACGCAGGATCGGCACGGGCGAGGAGCACAGCGTCGGCGTGTCGGGATGCTCGCCCGGCCCGGCATAGAAGGCCGCCTTGAACGCATGGAGATCGGTCGGGACCGGCGAGAACGTGTTGGTTTCCGTGGCGAGCGAGGCGGTGAAGATGCGCATGGGGCGGCCCGGTCGATCCTGGTCGATGAAGGAGAAGAGTGCGGCGGCGCCGCGCCGCCCGTCGAGGACACGATGCCCGTTGCCCGGCAGAGGGGCAAGCGCGGTAAAGGCAGAGGCTCGTTCGGTCGGTGGTCCTTGCGGTGGTAGGAAAGGCAGCGTTCCGATCTCGTCGCGTCAATCGTGCGACACGCCTCGGCCATCCGTTTCCTTCGCTTCGGTACGCATGAGGTCCGGCTCGGACGGGGCCTTTACCGATATCTGGGGACGGGCTTTCAACGCTCGCGCGCCATCCGAGAGCGCTGCAGCATGCTGTTTTTGCGCTTCAAGTTGCTTGCACTTACTTCTAGTCACTTGTCGTACCAGACATTTCGCGCGATGTTGGGTCTAGCCGGGTTGACCACTCGGCCAGATTGCAGGGGCGGAGCAAGCGTGTGAGTTCGACCAAACTATCCAAGGGCGGGGCCGGAGAATCGGCAGGCGAGGCCAATGCCGCCAAGCTCGGCGTGCGGTTGAAGCATGCGCGCCAGACGCGCGGCCTGACGTTGAAGGAACTGGCGGTCGGCGCGGGCTGCTCGGAAAGTCTCCTGTCGAAAATCGAGAACGGCAAGGCCTCCCCCTCGCTGCCCATGCTGCATAAGCTGGTCGGCGTGCTCGACACCAATATCGGGCGCATGTTCGAGGACGTGGACGGCGACGAGGGAATCATCTTCCGCGCCGGCGAGCGTCCCTTTATCGCGCTCGATCCGACGCGCCAGGGCGAAGGCGTTTCGCTGGAGCGCGTCATCCCCTATTCGCCCGGCCATCTCCTCCAGTGCAACATCCACCATATCGAGCGCGGCGGCGGGAGCGATGGGCCCATCAGCCATGCCGGCGAGGAGGTCGGCTATATCGTGGCCGGCGAGGTGGAACTCATGGTCGAGGACCGGACCTTCCATCTCAAGGTCGGCGACGCCTTCGCCTTCCGGTCCGACCTGCCGCATCACTATCGCAACATGGGAGCGGAGCGAGCCAGCATCTTCTGGGTGAACACGCCGCCGACCTTCTGAGGCATCGCGGGCGGGATTTTGCCCGATATCGCGGCGCGGCTGCCCGGTCGCTGACCTTGCACTGCAAGATTATTGTGCAGATGCAAAATATGCGCGAAGTCTCAGCAATTCGGTTGACATGAATTCAAGTCTCTTGAATTCTACAGCGGCGCCGATCGGGGCGCGGGCGCCCGCAGCGGCCCCATCCCATGAAGGAGACCTGGAATGCGCCTCTCCCAGTTCCTCGCCGGCGGCGCCGCCGCCCTGACGCTTCTCGCCGGACTCGGTGCGACGGCCGCTGAGGCCGAGACCTTCGCCCTGGTGACGATCAACCAGCAGGCCTTGTTCTTCAACCAGATCAACGACGGCGCCAAGGCGGCGGCCAAGGCAGCGGGCGCCGAACTCGTGATCTTCGACGCCAACAACGTGCCCGCCGCGCAGAACACGGCGATCGAAAACTACGTTACCCAGAAGGTCGACGGCATCATCCTCATTGCCATCGACGTGAACGGCGTGAAGCCGGCCATCACCGAGGCCAAGAAAGCCGGCATTCCGGTGATCGCGATCGACGCGCAGATCCCGAACGGCGACAACGTCTCCTTCGTCGGCGTCGACAACATGAAGGCGGGCGAGGCGATCGGCAAACACTATGCCGATTACGTCAAGGCCGAGATGAAGGGCGAGGCCAGCGTCGGCGTCGTCGGCGCGCTGAACTCTTTCATCCAGAACCAGCGGCTCGATGGCTTCAAGAAGGCTGTCGGCGAGAGCGGCGCCAAGGTCACCTTCCTCGACACGGTGGACGGGCAGAACGTGCAGGACGTGGCGCTCGGCGCCGCCGAAAACCTGATGACCGCCAACCCGACCATGACCACGCTCTACGCCACCGGCGAGCCGGCGCTGATCGGCTCGGTCTCGGCCGTGGAAAGCCAGGGCCGGCAGAGCGACGTGAAGGTCTTCGGCTGGGACCTTACCGCTCAGGCGGTGAAGGGGATCGACGAGGGCTGGGTCGCCGCCGTGGTGCAGCAGGACCCCGCCGGCGAAGGCAAGGCGGCGGTGGAAGCGCTGGCCAAGCTGAAGAAGGGCGAGACGGTCGAGCCCATCATCAACGTGCCGGTGACGATCGTCACCAAGAGCAATGTCGACCAGTTCCGGGGCATGTTCAAGTAAGCCGTCGGGGCCGGCGGGGCGCCCTGCCCCGCCTGTCCGTCCGGGGCGCTCCGTGCCCCCGCGAACTCATCCTTCGCTTTTCCTCCAGCCGGAACGAGGCCATGACAGCCATCCCCGACCGGGTCCGCATGACCGGCATCTCCAAACGCTACGGGCCGATCCAGACCCTGCACGACGTGTCGCTGCGCTTGGCGCCCGGCGAGGTCCTCGGCCTCGTGGGCGACAATGGCGCCGGCAAATCGACGCTTTCCAAGGTCCTGTCCGGTGCGGTCGTACCCGATGGCGGCACAATCGAGATCGACGGGCGGGCAGTCAGCTTTTCCTCCCCCGCCGACGCGCGCGCCGCCCATGTCGAGATGGTCTACCAGGACCTTTCGCTGTGCGACACGGTGGACGTCGCGGGCAATCTCTTCCTCGGCCGCGAGCCGCGCCGACGCATCGCCGGTCTCCAGCTTCTGGACAAGCGCCGCATGCACGCCGACGCCAAGGCCATGCTGGAGCGGCTCGGCATCGTCATCGCCGACACGAAGCTGATGGTGGAGAACCTGTCGGGCGGCCAGCGCCAGTCCATCGCGATCGGCCGCGCCGCGTCCTTCGAGCCCAAGGTGCTCATCATGGACGAGCCGACGGCGGCGCTCGCGGTGGCCGAGGTCGAAGCCGTCCTGGAACTGATCCGCACCGTGTCGGCGCGCGGCGTCAGCGTCATCCTCATCACCCACCGGCTGCAGGACCTCTTTCTCGTCTGCGACCGCATCCAGGTCATGTACGAGGGCCGCAACGTCGCCGAGCGGCGCATCGCGGACACCAATATCGAAGAGGTCGTCAACCTCATCGTCGGCCGCAAGTTCCAGGCCCGTTCGGCCCGCGCGCAGGATCAGGCCCAAGACCAGCAGGGAGCCCAGCCATGAACCCGAGCGGCACGATCGGCGACGACGCCCCCTTGCACGCCTCCGCCGCTCCGCGCGTGCGAAAAGCGACGCTGCGCGATCGCTTCATCGCCAATGGCGCGGTCGGCTCCATCGCGATCTTCTTCATTCTCGTCTGCCTGCTTTTCACCTTTACGACGGGCGCCTTCCTGTCGGCGCCGAACCTGCTCAACGTCGTGCGCCAGTCGGCACCGCTCCTGATCGTCGCGGCGTCCATGACCTTCGTCATCACCACGGGCGGCATCGACCTGTCGGTCGGCTCCGTGCTGGCGCTGGTCTGCGCCCTGTCGGCGGCGCTTCTGCAGCTTGGCGTGCCCTGGCCGCTGGTGATCCTCGCCATGCTGGCGCTCGGCTGCGCCATCGGCGCGCTGCAGGGCTTCTTCATCGCCTATGAGGGCATCCCCGCCTTCATCGTGACGCTGGCCGGCCTTTCCGTCATTCGCGGCGTCGCCCTCCTCATCACCGGCGGCTATTCGATCCCGATCGAGCCGACGAGCCCCTTCGTGGAGATGGGACGCGGCTGGTTCCTGGGCGTGCCCATCCCGGCCTGGATCGCGCTGGCCGCGCTTCTCGTCGCCTATCTCGTGTTTAACGGCACGCGCTTCGGGCGCTATGTCACCGGCATCGGCGCCAACAAGGAAGCGGTGCGCCGCGCCGGCGTCGACACCCGCCGCACGCTGCTCAGCGTCTACATGCTCTCCTCGACGGCCGCGGCGCTCGCCGGCATCGTGCTCGCCGCGCGCCTCGGCTCCGGCTCGTCCAATTCCGGCCAGGGCTTCGAGCTCGACGTGATCGCGGCGGTGGTGCTCGGCGGCACCTCGCTCTTCGGCGGGCGCGGCACCATGGTCGGCACGGTGCTCGGTGCGCTCACCGTCGCGGTGATCGGCAACGGGCTGATCCTCTCGCACATGTCGCCCTTCCTCACGCCGATCATCACCGGCTGCATCATCCTCGTCGCGATCTGGCTGAACTTCCGCCTGTTCCGCGGCGCGGCGCGCGGGCGCTGATCCGATGGCGCTCGACTTTCAGGACCGCGCCGCGCGCTCCCCCGATGTCGGCATCGGCGTGCGCTCCGGCCATGTGATGACGGTGGACGGGCCGATCCCAGTCGCCGAGATGGGCGTCACGCTCATGCACGAGCACATCCTGCTCGACGGCGCCAAGAGCTGGCGCTGCCCCTGCCACCCGCCCGATCCCGTGCTGAACGAAGGCCCCGTTCGCATCGAGATCATCGGCGAGCTGCGCATGAACCCGTACATGAACCGGGACAATGTCTCGCTCGACGACAGCGACCTCGCCTTGTCCGAGCTGAAGATGTTCCAGGCGCTGGGCGGGCACACGGTGGTGGACCCCACCAATTTCGGCATCGGCCGCGAGCCCGAGAAGCTGCGCCGCATCGCCCGGATGAGCGGGCTGAAGATCGTCATGGGCTCGGGCTTCTATCTCGAGTTCAGCCATCCCGACTGGCTGAAGAGCATGGACGTGGACGAGGTGGCCGAGCTCATTATGCGCGATGTCGGCGGCACGGCGGATCGGCCTGACATCATGGCCGGGATCATCGGCGAGATCGGCGTGTCCAAGGACTTCACGCCGGAAGAGCGAAAGTCGCTGCGCGCCTCGGCGAGAGCCTCGGCCCGCACCGGCGTTCCGCTGTCGATCCACCTGCCGGGCTGGGAGCGATTGGCCCACGAGGTGCTGGACGTGGTGGAGAGCGAGGGCGCCGATCTCCGGCACACGGTTCTCTGCCACATGAACCCCAGCCACGACGACCTGCCCTACCAGACGAGTCTCGCCCGGCGCGGCGCGTTCCTGGAATACGACATGATCGGCATGGATTATTACTATGCCGACCAGGACGCCCAGTCCCCCTCCGACGAGGAGAACGCGCGGGCGATCCGAAAGCTGGTGGACGAGGGCTTTTCCGACCGCATCCTGCTCAGCCAGGACGTGTTCATGAAGATGATGCTGACCCGCTACGGCGGCTTCGGCTACGCCCACGTGCTCCGGCATTTCGTGCCGCGCCTCAAGCGCCACGGCGTCGACGAAGCCGTGATCGACGCGATCCTCACCGACAATCCGCGGGCCGTCTTCTCGGCCGCCTGATCTTCCATCCCCCTTAAGGAAATTCCCATGTCCCGCAAGAAGGTGCTCCTGGCCGGCGAAAGCTGGGTCTCCACCGCGACCCATATCAAGGGCTTCGACCAGTTCCCCACCGTGACCTACCACCAGGGCGCGGACGAACTGCTGGAGGCGTTGAAGACCAGCCCCTACGACATCACCTTCATGCCGGCCCATCAGGCGCAGAAGGACTTCCCGCAGACCATGGAGGCCCTGCAGGCCTATGACGCGGTGATCCTGTCGGACATCGGCGCCAACACGCTGCTGCTCCATCCCGACACCTGGATCCATTCCAAGACGACCCCGAACCGGTTGAAGCTCCTGCGCGACTATGTCGATCAGGGCGGCGCGCTACTGATGTTCGGCGGCTACTACTCGTTCCAGGGCATCAATGGCGGCGCGCGCTATGCCCGCACGCCGGTCGAGGACGTGCTGCCGGTTACCTGCCTTCGCTTCGACGACCGCGTCGAGGTGCCCGAGGGCTTCGCGCCGGTGGTCACCGGCGAGGCCTCGCACCCGATCCTCGCGGGGCTCGGCACGGACTGGCCGGTTCTCCTCGGCTACAACGAGGTTGAGCTGAAGCCCGGCGCCGAGGTCCTGGCGACCGTGTCCGACGAATACGGCTCGCAGCCGCTGCTCGTCACCGGCACTTATGGCAAAGGCCGTTCGGTGGTCTGGACCTCGGATGTCGGCCCGCACTGGCTGCCGGGCGAGTTCATCCGCTGGGACGGCTACGCCAAGCTCTTCGCCGCCATGCTCGACTGGGCAACCGCGAAGTAAGGCGGAAAAGCCATGGCGGTTCATGTCGTCGGCAATGTCGGACTCGACACCACCTTTCGCCTCGCCCGTTTCCCAAGGGCGGGCGAGACGGTGAACGCCGACGAGGCCGAGGTCGCGCTCGGCGGCAAGGGCGCCAACCAGGCGCTCGCCGCCCTGCGCGCCGGGGCGCGGACCACGCTTTGGGCCGGGGTCGGAGACGATGCCGAGGCCGGCGTGGTGCGCCGCCGCCTGATCGAGGACGGGCTCTCCGACCGGGGGCTCGCGGTGCTGCCGCTGCCGACCGACCGTTCCACCATCTTGGTCGAGAGCGGGGGCGAGAACCAGATCGTCAGCGCCGTGGCCTGCGCGCGGCGCTTCGAGGCCGCCGAAAGCGGCTGGCGCGCCGAGGCGCGCGCCGGCGACTTCCTGGTTCTTCAGGGCAACTTCCTCGGCCCTACGACGCGGGCCGTGCTGGACAGCGCCCGCGCGCTGGGCCTCGCCACCGTTTTCAATGCCAGCCCGCTGGCCGAGGGCGAGGCGGTGCCGTTCGACCTTGCCGATGTCCTCGTCGTGAACCGCGTCGAGGGCGAGATGCTGACGGGCGAGGAGGCGCCCGAGCGCATGATCGCCCGGCTCCTCTCCGAGGGCGCGGGAACCGTGATCGTGACGCTGGGCGCCGACGGCGTGCTGGCTCAGACGCGCGAGGAGCCCATGCCGCGCCATTCTCTGGCACCCGCGGTCCGCGCGCTCGACACGAGCGGCGCGGGCGACGTCTTTTGCGGCACGCTGGCCGCTCGCCTGTCGCTGGGCGAGGGGCTTGGGCGGGCCGTGAGCCTTGCCGTCGCCGCATCGGCCCTTGCCGTCACCCGGCCCGGCACGTTCGGCTGCGGCCCGAGCCCGGCGGAATTTCAAACATTGCTTGAAAGAGAACACGCATGAGCACCCCATCTCACCCCATTGGCCAACCCATCGGCCAAGCCGCCGGGGATACGCTTCAGGCGATCTTCGGCCGGCCCCAGGCGATCATCGGCGTGGTGCATCTCGCGCCCCTTCCCGGCAGCCCACGCTTCGACGGGGAGGCGGTGGAGACGATCTACCAGCGCGGCCTCGACGACGCGCGCGCCTATCTCCATGGCGGCTGCGACGGGGTGATCGTCGAGAACCACGGCGATGTGCCCTTTTCCAAGCCCGACGCGATCGGCCCCGAGACGGCGGCCCACATGTCGGTGGTCTCCGACCGCATCCGCCGCGAGCTGGGGCGCCCGATCGGCATCAACGTGCTGGCCAATGCCGCCATTCCCGCGCTCGCCATCGCCAGCGCCGCCAGCGCCTCCTTCGTGCGCGTCAACCAATGGGCCAACGCCTATGTCGCCAACGAGGGCTTCGTCGAGGGCGAGGCGGCGCGCGCCATGCGCTACCGCGCCCAGCTGCGCGCCAAGGGCATCCGCATCTTCGCCGACGCCCATGTGAAGCACGGCGCTCACGCCATCGTCGCCGACCGCCCGGTGGAGGAGCAGGTCAAGGATCTCGTGTTCTTCGACGCCGACGTGGTGATCGCCACCGGCCAGCGCACCGGCCATGTGGCGGAGCTTTCCTATATCCGCATGATCAAGGAAGCGGCCAACCTGCCGACGCTGGTCGGCAGCGGCGTCACCAAGGACAATCTCGGCGACATTCTCTCGGTCGCGGACGGAGTGATCGTCGCCAGCTCTCTCAAGCACGAGGGCGTCTGGTGGAACCCGGTCGATCCCGAACGGGTGAAGCGCTTCACGGCCGGTCTCAAGCGATGAGCGGGCGGCCCGCGATCCGCCCCGAGCGGCTCGCCACGCGCCTCGCGCGCTTCGCCGAGATCGGCGCCACGCCGCGCGGCGGGGTGAACCGGCAGGCGCTCACCGAGGGCGATCGGCAGGCGCGCGCGCTCCTGGCGGACCTCGCCCTCGCGCGCGGCTTCTCGCTGCGCCAGGACGAGGCGGCCAATCTCTTTCTGCGCCGCGAGGGAGGCGACCCCGCCCTGCCGCCGCTGCTTCTGGGCAGCCACCTCGACACGCAGCCGACCGGCGGGCGCTTCGACGGCGCGTTGGGCGTGCTCGCCGGCTTCGAGGTGCTGGAAGCGCTGGAGGACGTCGGGGCGCAAACGGGTCGCGCGGTCGAGCTGGTCAGCTGGACCAACGAGGAAGGATGCCGCTTCGCGCCGGGCGCCATGGGCTCGCAGGCCTTTGCGCAGGGGCAGATGGCGCCCGAATGGAGAGAGGCCCATGCGCCCGACGGCGCGCGGCTGGATGACGAGCTGGCGCTGACGCTGGCGGCGCTGCCGGGCGTTCCGCTCGCGCCGCTCGGCAGCCCGATCGCCGCCTATCTCGAACTCCATATCGAGCAGGGGCCGATCCTGGAGCGCGAGGACGTGCCGGTCGGCGTGGTGACGGGCATTCAGGGCACGGTCTGGCTGGAGGTCACGCTCACCGGGCAGGCCGCCCATGCCGGCACGACGCCGCTCGACTTCCGGCGCGATCCGCTGGCGGCGGCGACACGGCTGCTCGCCGCGCTGCATGGCGAAGTCATGCCGAGCGATCCGCAAGCGCGCTTCACCGTGGGACGGATCGAGGCTTCGCCCGGCTCCGTCAACGCCGTGCCGGAGAGCGTGACCTTCACGGTAGATCTGCGCCATCCCGACGCCGAGCGTCTGGCGGCGCTGGAGCAGCGGGTGCGGGAGGCCGCTATGCGCGAGGCCGAT
>NZ_BBWL01000050.1:0-13365 GCF_001463785.1 Aureimonas sp. AU40 | reverse complement strand
GGGCGCGAGCCGCTGCTCGATATCGTCGGGGTCAACTACTACTTCAACAACCAGTGGATTCACGGCGGCCCGCCGATCGACCACGGCCACCCCCTCTACAAGCCCTTCCGCGCCATGCTGGCCGAGACCCATGCCCGCTACGGCCGCCCGATCTTCGTGGCCGAGACCGGCATCGAGGGCGAGCGGCGCGCGAGCTGGCTCGCCTACGTCGGGCAGGAGGTACGGGCGGCTCTCAAGGCAGGTGTGCCGGTCGAGGGCATCTGCCTTTATCCCGTGCTCGACCATCCCGGCTGGGACGACGAGCGCTATTGCCCGAACGGCCTCCTGCGCTTTTCCGAAAGCCTGGCAGGCCGCACCGCCGACCCGGCGCTGGCAGTGGAATTGGCACGGCAAAGCGCACTGTTCGGGGAAGAGGTCGGGGCACCGCTTTCCGCCTGAAGACCGGTTCGACACCTCGGCGGCGGTGGGCCGCCGAGGTGTCGAACCGGCGTTTACGATCGGCTCGAATAGCTCACACGCCGCCGCTCACTCGCCCCGCCCGAGCCAACTCGCCGCCTCCCGCACCCTCCGCTTGTCCACGTCCAGCGTCAGCCCAGCCTCGAAGCGCTGGAGGGCCTCGGCCGCGTGCCGCCGCGCCTCCTCGGCAAAGCCCGGCGCGTCGAGGCGCGAGAGGGTCAGCAGTGCCTTTTGCAGCCGCACGCCGATTTCCATCAGCGTCGCCCCGTCGCGGGCGATGGGGATGAAGAGATCGTCGAACAGGTCGGCAAGGTCGAGCGGCGGCACGAGGACATTCGGATGCTCGATCTCGCACTCCCCCTCGCGCGGCTCGGCCAGCGCGGCGAGGACGCGCACCGTGCGACCCACGATGTCGATCGCCGTGCCGAGATCGTTGGTGGCGGGCGACAGGGCGCGGCTGGCGATCTCGGCCAGAACCGAGATGCCGAAGCGCGGGTCCTGGTCGAAGGCGCGCACATCCCCGATCGTGAAGCAGGCGCGTATACCAGCCTCAACATCCTCTCCTTCGAACCCCGCGAAACAGGCGATCGGCCGGGTCGGGTCGAGGAAATCGCCCGGCACCGCCCGCACGAAGATACGCCTCGCCGATCCGTCTGCGCCCCGCCCCCCGGCGGCCTTCGCGACATCCGCGAGACCGGCGACGTCGACATGCTGGACATAGCCGATCTCGGTGGCGTAGACGGCGCGCGCTTCCCTTGGGATGTCGCGATCGGGATCGCGCAGCGGCGCCCCGCCCATCGCGGGCTCGCGATGGCGCTCGCGCAGCGCCGCCAGCGCCGCCGCTTCGACGCGGCGCGTGGTTTCGGTGACGCGGCCAAGCCGCGAGAGATGGTCGATCCAGCGAAGCAGCGTCACCACCACGCCGAGGATCACCGCCAGCGTGACGCCGAACAGCACCACCCGCCCGCTCTCGCCGTAGATGCCGGCCGACAGGGCGATGATGCCGACGAGGCTGAACAGGAACGAGCCGATGAAGGTCGCCAGCATGTTCTGCGTGGTCGCATCTTCCATCATCAGCGTCGTCGCGCGCGGGGTGACGTTGCTGGTCGCGGCGGAATAGGCGCCGACCATGGTGGTAAGCGAGAAGGTCGTGACCGTCAGCATCGAGGCGGCGATGATGCCGAGAATATTGTCCACCGCATCCGCGCCGATCTGCGCCGGCAGGTCGCTTGGAATATAGGGGCTGAGGAGCGCCGCCACGAGCGCGGTCGCCACCGCCGCCAGCGAGAACAGCGTCGCCCGCACCCATATGCGCCGCGACAGCTGCCGCAGCCGCCAGAGCCAGCGCGCGGTCATGCCCGGCGCCCGGGCTGGGCGGGTTTCAGGGGGCATGGCTGGCGAAGGCGGATCATCGGTCGATACCTCGGGGAGGGAATGGGTCGAGCTCCGAACCTCACATGGAACGAGGACGCGAACTGGCGATCCCGACAGTGCGGGATGAAGAGGAGAAATCGCCTTGCCGGTGCCGGCGGGTCGGAAGGGAGTTTCAGCAGGTCCCCTTGCGAACATGACGTCGAGCTTCCATTTACCATCCACTTGGATGGTTTGAGGATGGATCGAACGATGCCGAAGAAGGTGGACGGACCGGGGCGGGGCCTGGAAAGCGAGAAGCTGACGCTCAATCTCGGCTTCGTGGATCTCGGCCGCATCGACCTCCTCGTGCGGGACGGGTTCTATTCCAACCGGAGCGACTTCATCCGCACCGCCATCCGCAAGCATCTGGAGGCGCACGAGGCGCCGATCCGGCAATCCTCCGAGCGGTTGACGCTGGAGCTCGGCCTGCGCCGCTTCACCCGCGCCGATCTCGAACAGGCCCACGCCGAGGGTCAGGTCCTGCATGTCAGGGTTCTCGGCCTCGCGCAGTTCGACGCCGACATATCGCCTGATCTCGCCCGCGCCACGATCGGCTCTCTCACCGTTCTCGGTGCCTTCCAGGCCAGTCCCGCCGTCAAGGCGGCGCTGGCCGACCGGCTGCATTAGAATGACGGGGCGTACGTGGATCGTCGCCTTTTCGGTCATTCCACGGGGAGTCGTGAGCCAGTCAATCGGCTCGGCTTCGACTTCCAACGCGCATCAAGAATGGGGCCTCGCCTCGTCATCGAGACGACGAGTGCCATCAGCGGTCCAACACTTCACGCTCACGCCCCAGCCAACCGGCGCCCCCGCCGACACCGCCCAAATGCCCCTCGCCTTTCTCGCCCAACGGCCGTGCGACCGCTTCGCGCAAGTCCCTTCGCCACGGCCAGGAGCCTTCTCATGACCCGATCCTTTTTCGCCTCCATGGAGGCCGCGCGCCGTCTCGTCCTGCAGAACGATTTGACGGAGGCCACCGCGCTGATCCAGGCGCAGTTGAGCGGCGCCGCGCCCTCCTTCGACACGCCGCCGAACCCCGCGCCGGCCTTCGCCGGGCCGACGCTCGAGCTGCACGCCGAGCCCGCCGCCTCGCCGTCGCCGAAGCCGTCCTCGGCCGCTCCGTCCGGCTGGCACGCGGCGCCCAAGCAAGCCGCGCCTCGCACGCGGCCGCGCTTTCCCCTGCCCGGCATGAAGGCGCATGGCGGCATGAAGGCGCCGACGCTGCCGCCCGGCGCGCGCTTCGAGTCGCTGCGCCATGAGGGGCCGCACGGGGCGCGGGCCTATCGGCTCTACACGCCGTCGCGCCCGAGCGAGGACCCGCGCCCGCTCGTTCTCATGCTGCATGGCTGCACGCAGAACCCGGAGGACTTCGCCATCGGCACGCGGATGAACGCGCTGGCGGAGGAGATGAACGTCCTCGTCGCCTATCCCGAACAGCCGCGCGCGGCCAACAGTTCGCTCTGCTGGAACTGGTTCGAGCCCGCGCATCAGCGGCGCGGCGCGGGCGAGCCGGCGATCCTCGCGGGGATCGTGGAGGACATCGCCCGCTCGAACCCGGTCGATCGCACGCGCATCTTCGCGGCCGGGCTTTCCGCCGGCGGCGCCATGGCGGCGGTGCTGGGCGCGGCCTATCCCGATCTCCTCGCCGCCGTCGGCGTCCATTCCGGCTTGCCGCAGGGCTCGGCCGACACGGTCGCCTCCGCCCTCGCGGTGATGCGCAGCGGCAAGGCGCCAGGGCGCGGCACGGCGCGCGGCGCGCGCACCATCGTCTTCCACGGCACGGCGGACCGGACGGTGAACCCGATCAATGGCGAGCAGCTGGCGGGCCTGGCGGACGGCGACGCGCGGGGGGCCGAAACGCGGGAAGGCGCGAGCGGAGGCCGCGCCTTCACCCGAACGATCCGCCCCGCCGGAGCGGACACACCGGCGATTGAGCATTGGCGCATCGAAGGCCTTGGCCATGCCTGGTCGGGCGGCGACGCAGGCGGCTCCCATTCCGATCCGATCGGCCCCGACGCCTCGCGCGAGATGCTGCGCTTCTTTCTCCAATCTTGACCGAGGTGCTCGGAAGGGGATCAGCGGCAAACGGGGTGGCGGCGCGTGATGCCGCTATTACCCTCGCCAGTGAGCGAGTCGGGCTTGCGGTCATCAGCGACTCACGTTGTCCGATGACAACTGATTCTTTGCGCCGGCACAAGGCGAGACGAGCTTTCTGAACCCGAAGGCCTGAGCGAGGAGACTCGCGGCGCGCAGATCAGAAGCCATGGGGGCGAAGGCGAACTCGTCGTTCGCTCCCCTACCCGGTCGCGACGCTGCTCCCGCTCGCAGACATGGCATTCCGCCCCAACCCGCTCCGCTCAAACAAAAACCCCGCGCCCTGCCGAAGCCGGAGCGCGAGGTCGATGAATGTTCGCAGAAGAGAAGTGCGACCGTCGCCGCCCTCTCACGGCCCCATCACGAGCATGTCCTGCTCGTCGGCGCTGTTGAGAACGCGGGTCATGCGTTCGGCCTCGCCCCGGCTCATGCGGGTCATGGAAACGTCGCGGATCGACACGGCCTGCCGCGTGGCGATGAGGCTCACCGTCCAGGTGCCGAGATCGTCCCGGTCGGCGGCGTAGCGCGGCAGGCGCTTGGGACCCCAGAGCCCTTGGCCGAAGCGGCGGGCCTCCGGTTTCGGCGCGATCGGCTCGGCGGGAAAGTCGGGGCGGCCGTAGAGATCCTCGATCTCGCGGCCTTCGTAGCGCGCGGTGTCCGTGTCGATCACGCATTGAAAGCGCGGCTCGCCCTTGTCCAGCACCACGAAGCGCACCGCATCCTCCAGCGAGGCGAACTTGCGAAAGCGCATTGCGCCCCTCGGCAGCAGCCGCCGCCCGGACAGGGACCAGAACACGTCGGCCTCCGCGCCGAAGCCGGGCGGGCGGCCCCCGCCCGTCCGCTCAGCCGCGCTCATGACGGGGACCGCCGTCTTCGCCGCGCGCGTCAACGCGGCGCCCTCGCGGACAGGTCCGGCAGGCAGATGGCGGACGCCTGATCCTCCCGCTCCATGCGGACCTGCCGCAGCTTGACGGCCTTGGCGCGCGTTGCCGCGCTCGCCATCCGCACCGCGTCGAAGGTGGAGGGGCCGTTGGGCGACGGACGCGCCGTGAGATGCCGGTCGGCGGCGACGTGGAGATCGTGAAGACGGGTCATGGCAGGTCTTTCCCAGAAGAGGCGCACGGCGGGACGAAGTCCCGCACCGCCTCGGTTTCAGGACGCTGGCGGATGCGAAGCCTAGAAACTCTTGCCTTCCATCCAGGCATGGACCTCCGCGTCGGCATCGCTCTTGGTATGGCCGGATCGGTCGCGAACCATGCTGGCAAGTTGCTGCTCGTTGTGGATCGTGGTGAGATCGTAGCGCGTCAGAAAAGGCCAGCGCGACTGAGCTTCGGTCAAATAGGTGCGTTTGCGGGCGACCGTCTGGTCGCTCTCGCCGCCTTGATATCCGAACATGGCTGTTCTCCATGAGAACGGACGGATCGGAATCCAATCATCGAAGGGGCGAACGCGCCCGCGCGACAGACATCGACGCTCTCAAATTTAGCATAGAGAAAGTGCAGGGAGATACAAACGATAAGTTCTTTTTTATTTTCGGAACCAATCCGTCTTCCGCCATCGAGCGATTACTGCCGTTCTGAAAAGAGCCGTGTTTAGCTCAAGCTAAAAATACTTATGCGCGATACCCAACCGAATTATCGGACGAACGCAGATCGAAGGCGTCGAGCAAAAACCCCACCGAACCGAGCTGCCGGAGGGAAAGAACCGGCCTGCCGCCGCGTTTCCCCGCCATGACGACAGAAGAGGCAAAGACCCCCGCACCTCCGCTCTCGCGCGAATGGCCCTTTCCGCTGGCCGCCGCGCTGGGCTCCGCCGTGCGCGCCAAGGGGATCGAGCGCGAAATCCGCGCCCGCCTGCCCTTTCCCCTCCGGGCGGCGCTGGAGGTGGAGGCAGGGTCGATCCGCTTCAGCCTGCCGGCCAGCGAAACGCCAAGCTTCGAGACCGGTGTGGCTGTCGTGGCGGATGTGCTCGCCGGGGTCGCGTCCCTCCCCGTCTTGCCCGGCGAGGTGGAGGACATTCTCACGATCCTGCCACGCGAGCGGCTGAAATGGACCAAGGACGGTCGCCTGCGCAGCGCCGGCACGCGAACCGTGAAGCTGCGTGGGCGCGCCAAGGCCGTCACCTTCCACGTCTTCGATCCCAAGGAGATCGAGGACTGCCTCGACCGCGACCTGCCGACGCTCTGGCGCGAGGCCGATGTCGAGGCCGGCGCGGAGAACCGCGCCCGCGCCGCCGGCAAGGCGGCCCAGACGCGCGCGGCGGCCAAGTCCGGGGAGGCGAAGGCTTCCAAGCGCAAGCCCCGCGCGGCGCGTGGCAAGACCGGCCGATCGGAGTTGAAGGATTGGGAGGTTTTCGAGGCGGAAGGGTTCTTGCGCTGAGTGTTTCCGGTGGAATGGAAACGGTGGGCGGAGGTGTCTGACTATTCTCCGCCGCTGTCATATTGCGAGGCTTCGGCTCTTCTCTTTCAGTAGACGGCTCTCGCTCACGACCTCTCGCGTTGAAACGATGCATCGCAGTAGCTGTCTGAGAAACCGGGCCACCACCGGAAGATCCCTTTGCCAGATCACGTCGGCGCCAAAGCCGAGCGGTGGCACTGGCATCAGCTGCGCTTCCCGTCAGCGAACGAAATCCCTCGCCATTCTTCGCCGGTAGGTTTTGCACCAAGTTCCAAAGACCCGTCACGCCTCATACCTGCCGACGCATCCCAATGAGCCGCCTCAGGGTCACCCTGAGCACCTTGCAGCGATGTCTCCCCGCCCCGCTTCGAAGCGCTTCCGACCGGTTCCACGCTTGCGGCCATCGGTCCTGCCTGTCTTGACGTTTGCGTGATCGGCGCTCTGTTCCTGCCGGTGGCAGTGGAGTTTGGGCGTCATGGATCTCGACTATCAATCATCGACTTTCGAGCCCGTCGCCGAGCCGCTGGAGCCGGAGGGCGCGGTCCGCGCGCCCGAGCCGACGCGCGTCGTGCTGGCGCCCGCCGAGGCCTTTCCCCGCATCGATCTTCGCGCCAAGGGCGAGCCCTGGGAGCGCCGTCGCACCGCCGGCAAGCGCCTGCGCGCGTCGATCCCGCACGCGCTCCATGCCGAGGGTGTCTCCCTCGATGGCCGCCCCGATCCGGTGGATCTCATCATCCGCTCCAACGAGGGGCGTCAGGCTCGGCTCGTGCCGCTGCGCACGGCGCGCATGGCGCAATCCCCCTTCGCCTTTCTGCGCGGCGCCGCCAGCATCATGGCCTTCGACCTGTCGCGCAGCCCGTCCAGCGGCATCGAAGTCGTCATGAACGGCGACGCGCATATCTGCAATTTCGGCCTGTTCGGCACGCCGCAGCGCGATGTCGTGCTCGATCTGAACGATTTCGACGAAGTGACGATCGGCCCCTGGGAGTGGGACCTCAAGCGTCTGGTCGCCAGTCTCAACGTGGTCGCCCGCGAGCAGGAGATCGGCCGGGACGAGCGTGCCCGCATCGTGCGCAGCTGTGTCGAGGGCTATCGCCGCTCCATGGCGGATCTCGCCCCGCGCGGGCCGATCGACGTCTGGCATCGCGCCGCACGGGCCGATCAGCTCGACTTCGACGGCATCGAGATCGACGCGGCGTCGCAGACCGTCCTGCGCAAGGCGGTGGAGAAAGCGCGACGGCGCGACAATGCGAGCCTTCTCGAAAAGGTCGGCGAGCGGCAGGTCGACGGCGGCTGGCGCTTCCGTCTCGATCCCCCGATCCTCGCCGGCATCGACGACGCGACCCGTGACGCTGTGATTTCGGGTCTCGAGCTCTACGCCGAATCCCTGCCGCGCGAGCGCCGCTTCATGCTCAGCCGCTATCATGTCGTGGATGTCGTCCACCGCGTGGTGGGCGTCGGCAGCGTCGGCACGCGCGCCTATCTCGCGCTGCTCTTCGGCAATTCCGATCAGGACGCCCTGTTCCTTCAGGTCAAGGAAGCCGTCGCCCCCGCCCACGCGCCCTATGTCTCTCCCCTCCCCGAGCCCTACGGCTCGCACGAGGGCGCGCGCGTCGTCTATGGCCAGCGCCTGCTCCAGGCGGTCGGCGATCCCCTGCTCGGCTGGACCACGATCGGCGACCGGCCCTTCTACGTCCGGCAGATGAAGAACATGAAGGGCGAAATTCCCCATGCGCTGCTCGGCGGTCGTTCGCTCTCCTTCTTCGCCTTCGGCTACGGCGCCCTTCTCGCCCGCGCCCATGCGCGAACGGGGGACGCAGCTGCCATCTCCGGCTATTGCGGTGGCAAGGAGAACCACGGTTTTGACGAGGCACTGGCCGACTGGGCGGAGACCTATGGCGACCAGAATGCGGCCGACCATGACGCGCTGGTGAAGGCCATAGCGGACGGTCGGTTGGAAAGCGGCGGCGTCGTGGAAGGCTGATCCGTCGAGAACAGCGCCCCCTCTTCTTCTATCGTCACAAGAGCGCAGCCACCCTTCGAGGTCGCTGTGCTTTTTGATGCGCAAACGTTCTCGTTGTTCGGCCTTCTCCGAAGCATCTAAACCCATTAAACCGCAAAGCTTCGCCGGCGCACTGCCTTTAGGCAGCAACGCTTGAGCCGTCAAGAACCGTGTTAAACCCTGATCAGGGCTTACATTTTGCCGGTGATAGCGCTTTCCCTCTTTTTCCAAAGCCCTATCGTTCCGCTCAAGCGCTGCCCCTCCGTAATTTCGCTCAAAACGATAGAAGAATTGATTTGAGACTGGTTTCTGGATGACAGGACTGTCACCCCTGAATCGCGCGATGCCATGCGCGACGGGTCGATCATCCCGCTGAAAGGCTGGAACAGCGCCTTGGGCGTTTCCGCCAGCCAGCGCGCCAGCCCCCTCGCCTCCTCGAAGAACGGCAGGACGCGTTCGGTGAGCGTGACGGTGAGGCCGAGATGGAGGCCACGTGCGTTGCAGCGGGTCTTCAGCTCGATATAGCCGAAGCGCACGAGGTCCACGAGATAGCGTCGGATGGTGCGGGGCGAGCGCGACATGATGTTGCCCGCCGTGCCCTTGGTGATAGTGGTCTCGCGCGTCTTACCGCAGCGGGCGCGCAGGACCTGGAGAAAGGCCTTGGCGTGCGGTGTCAGCCGGTCGTCGCGCGCGGCAGTGGTGGCCATAGGCTGCGCGTATTGCCGGCTTTCCTGCGGCGCGGGCCGGCTGTGGCGCGGACGCGGGACCGGGGCTTGGCGCGGCGCTCTGGAGCGAGGCGCACTCGCGGCCTCACCTACCGGCTCGCGCCCGATGGCGGCCGAGCGCAGGCGCGCCTCGGCAAGCGACAAGAGCCCCGCCGCCTGGTCGCGCCAGATCGCGGCGCGGGCCAGGAAGTCGGGATGCGGCCCGGCTGTCTCCGCTGGCTCTGGCGCAAGTGTCCGCGTTCCGTCACTTGCCCCTGATAGACAGGCAAGGATCGGTCCGCGCACGCGTCCAGGCGTGCGGGCTTGATGGTCCGTCATGGCGTCCCCCTTGCGCGAGGCAAAGCGAGGCCGTGGCGGGAAGCCGCAAATTCACTTGACGATGAGGTTGGGGGAAGCTAAACCTGCAAACAGCGACGAATACAGATGAAGGCTCCGGCGGCTCCCGCTTCGGGGCCTTTTTCTTTGCCTATGGCGTCTCCCTGTTGATGACATAAGACGGCCGGGAGCCGCGAAGGCATCCAGCCGCAATTCCGTTATCCGCCGGGCGAAAAGCCCAGCGTGAAAGACCGCCGCGCAGGACGAGCGGAGCCGCAGCCAGCCTCAGGCGCCCTCCCCTCGTCCTGCGCGCGGCGGTCATGACTGTGTCTCGCCCTTGGCCGGCGCGGGCGATCCCTCGCCGCGCTCGGCCTCGTAGGCGGCGAAAAGGTCTGGCAGCCGCTGGGCCACGAAATCGGCAAAGCCCAGACCCAGCTCCCGATCGATCACCAGCTTCGCGTCCCGCTCGTTGGCGGACAGTGTCGCGACGCGGCGGCCGGAATGGGCCAGGATCATGCGCTCCACAGGCGGCGGGGAGCCCTTGCGCTTGGCGGCTGCCAGAAGCGCGGTGAAGCGCTCGTCCGATGAAAGGCCCGATGGTGGCTCCCAGAGATAGCGGGCGACGCGATCGCTCGCCCCCTCGCCTTTCAGCGCCTCCGCCATGGCCTGCCAGCGCGTGCGGCCGACTTTCGGCGCGCGCCCGACATGGCGCAGCACATTTTCCGGCACGGCGCGCGCCACGGTGATGAGCTTGGACACTTCGGCCTTGTCGACATTGAGCGCCCGACCGATCACCTGCCGGCTCTGCCCTGCCTCTTCCAGGCGCACGCCGAAGATCGCGCGCTCGATGAAGGTGAGGTCCTGCCGGGCGGAGTTTTCGATGCCCTGCGCCAGCGCCAGCGCCTCGTCATCCATCTCGCGCACGATGGCGCGCACCGGCCGGTTGAGCGAACGCGCGGCCCGAAGCCGGCGATGGCCGAAAGCCGTCTGGAAGCGCGTGGGGTCCTGCGGGTGCGTGCGCAGGAGAACGGGCACTTCCTGCCCGCTCTCGGCGATCGAAGCGACCAGTGCTTCAAAGGACGCTTCGTCCTCCTCGTCCGGGATGCGATCGGCATAGGGCGAAGGGTCGACCAGGAACGGATCGATCTCCACGATGCGCGCGCCTTCCGACAGGCTCTGGCGCAGCGTCTCGTTCTCGCGCTCGATCTGGCTGAAGCTTTCCTTCATGGACCGCACCGAACCCGACGAGACGCGCGGCAGACGGCTCGCGTTGTCAGATGACAACTCGTCCGCTTCCGGCCGCGTCGCGAAGATCGAGGCGATCGACTTGGAGCGCTTGTTCATCGTCCCCAGGCTCCCTGTATCAGGCTTTCGACTTCCGTGTTCACGGCGTTGACGCTTTCCAGCGCCCGGTCATAGGCCGCCCGGCCGACCGCGCCGCGATCGAGCTCGTAGAGCGACTGCTTGGTCAGGCCCGCATTGGCGATGGCGGTGGATTTCCAGGCGGTGGCGGCGAGCACGTCCTGATGGAACAGACCGCGCAGCAGCGCCACGATCTGCGCCTCCGGCACGTCGTTGGGATCGTGCCGCGTCACGACATAGCGAACGAAGTCGAGATCGAGATGGCCGCCGGCATCTTCGACCACGCTCATGAGGTCTGCGGTCATGAGCAGGAACTGGCTCATGGACGCGACATCCACCATCTGCGGATGGATGGTGACCAGTAGAGCCGAAGCGGCGTTGAGCGCGCCGACCGTGAGAAAGCCGAGTTGCGGCGGGCAGTCGATGACCACCACGTCGTAATCCGCCTCGACCTCGGCGATGACGCCCGAGACGCGGCGGAAGAACATGTCGCGGCCGCGATCGCCCCGCATCATGGCGCGCGGGGTCTCGTGCTCGAACTCCATGAGCTCGAGATTGCCGGGCACGAGATCGATCCCGTCGAAATAGGTCTTGCGGATGACCTCGCGCATCGGGCGCCGGTCGTCGTCATAGCGGATGGCGCCGTAAAGCGTCTCGTTCTCGCCGATGTCGAATTCCGGCTGATAGCCGAACATGGCCGAGAGCGAGGCCTGCGGGTCGAGATCGACCGCCAGGACGCGGTAGCCCTGCAACGCCAGGAACTGCGCGAGATAGAGCGAGGTCGTCGTCTTGGCCGAGCCACCCTTGAAGTTGGCGACGGCCAGCACCTGCAGCTTCTCGCCCTCGCGCCGCCGGGGCACGAAGGCGAGGGCCTCTTTGGGTCGATGTTGGGAGAGGAAGGTTCGAAGCTCGTTCATTTGAGCGAGTGTATAGGACCGCCGACCCCCCGTGGATAAAGTGGGGACAGGTCCGAGCCCGTCGAGCGACAGTTGCCTGAGGTAACCATCGGAAACGCCGACGATTTTGGCGACTTCGCCCGAGGAAAAAGATCGCAAACTCTTCTGCGCTGTCGGCGGAAACATCGCGTCGCGCATCGAGCGCAGCTGGGCCGACAAGAGTTCGGCATGCTGCGTGATTCGCTGCGTCGCGCTCAGTGAGGCAGCGGGGATGGGCCGTGCGGCTCTCATGTCTCTCTCTAAACCTCAGACGGACTATCGGCGTCAGACGGCCATTTTCCGTCTGGCATTTGGTCATGAATCCCTCCGAGTCGCAAGGCGAGTCGGAAAGGGGTTAACGAGGCCTTTCAGGCTCCGGCAAGCTCCGTGTTGCAGGGCGCTGAGGTGGCCGGTGACAGGGCGTCGCGGGTCGGAACTGGCATTCCGCCTATCATTCCGATGCCCTGTGATGGCGGTTCTAAATGGTGCGTTGTCAGGTGACAACTTCACGCATGGCAATCCGTCGTAGCAGGCCCTGTGCTCTGCCCCGCGCGTCCGCGTCGCACCCGGCAACCCCTGCGTCACCCGTGCATTCCCATCCCGACCGGCACGAAAAGGATCGTTGGGATGAAGACCGTTGTAGTGACCGGAGGCAGCGCGGGGATCGGCTTGGCCATCGCAGAGCGCTTCGCCAAGGCCGGGTGGCAGGTCGCGCTCCTGGCCCGCGACAAGGAGCGGCTGGCTGAGGCGCGCGAGATGCTGGCGGGCCATGGGCCGCGTATTCTCGACATTCCGACCGATGTCGGCGTGGCGGCGGAGGTGGACAGGGCGGCCGAGCGTGTCGTGGCGGAGCTGGGCGGCATCGACGCCTGGGTCAACAACGCCATGTCCACCGTGGTCGCCCCGGCGGACAAGATCACGCCGGAAGAGTATCAGCGCGTCACCGCCACGACCTATCTTTCGCAGGTCTACGGCACGCTCGCCGCGCTGCGCAGCATGAAGCCGCGCAATCGCGGCGCGATCATCCAGGTGTCGTCGGGTCTGGCAATTCGCTCCGCGCCGCTTCAGGCCGCCTATTGCGGCGCCAAGGCGGCCGTCGGCGGGTTCACGGACTCGCTGCGCTCCGAACTCATCGCCGATCGCTCAAGCGTGACCTTGAGCGTCATCTATCTCCCCGCCGTCAACACGCCGCAGCCGACCTGGGCGCGCAACCGGACGGGCCATGAGCAGGTGATCCCCGATCCGCTCTTCGACCCGCGCCTCTGCGCCGAAGCGGTCTATTCCGCCGTGCGCGATCCGCAACGCGAAATCTGGGTCGGGCGCTCCACCGTCATGATGGCGCTGGCCCAGGCGCTGGCGCCGGGCTTTGCCGATCGCAAGGCCGCCGGCATGCGCGAGGCGCAGGAAGGCGCGCCCATGGCGCCGCGCGAGGGCAATCTGGAGGTGGCGGTCAGAGGCCCGGCGCGGATCGACGGCCCGTCCAAAAGCCGGACGCTTGGCACGCGCCAAGAGTTCGTGACGAGCCGCCAAGTCGATCTGGTGAAGGCGGGCGCGGTGGCAGGCGTGTTCGTCGCTGGCCTTGCGGCGCGATCCGTTCTGTCGAGGCTGGTCGGTCGCTCGCGTTACTGAGCGTCTTTAGCGGCGGGAGCGGGCGCTTTGGCCGGTTC
>NZ_BBWL01000049.1:0-6328 GCF_001463785.1 Aureimonas sp. AU40 | reverse complement strand
GTTCCCGCCGCTGACCGCTTGCGGCCTCTGGATTGCAAGCGGTCACTATAAAGAGTCGGCCGGGCTTTAGAACCGGCAGACGCCAAGGGCGGGCCGGGTGTGCGATGCCCGACCCCGACCCATCACCACCCTGAGCCGCGACCTCGCGCCCGTCAGCGTCGGATGCGATTTCCCAGGATGTAGCCGAACAGGCCCATGAGGATGATGCCGATCGCGCCTTGCAGGCCGACCAGGATATTGGCCGTGCGGCCCACCACCTCGATCCCGATCTCGGGCGGGTTGGACGTCATCATGTTGAGGGCGCTGTAGCTGAGAAGGTCGATGACGTTGCGGGTCGGGATTTCCGCGCCCTTGGGCACCAGCCCTCCGTCCAACCCATAGAGCGCGCCGAAGACGAGGATCAGGATCGCGAAGGCGCGCACGACGCGCGACAGGCTCTCGCCATAGTCGCACAGCCATTCCACGAAGCGATCGGCGGCCCAGACATAGGATTGCTGGAGGAGCGCGCGCCAGCGGCGCTCTCGGAGCGCTTGGCCCGCGCCGGCGCGCGCGCCCAGGCAGCCCATCTTGCGGCCCTTCTTGTAGGCCCAGCCGGCCTCCGCCTTGGCGCCGATGCTGATGAAGTTCGCCTCCAGCGCGGAATAGCTCGCCCGCGCGGCCTCGAACTGACCGGCCACCTCTTCGCCCACCGCGCCGCCGAGCTGCTCGGCGCGCAACCGGCAGCCCTCGATCCAGGCGCCGCCGAAGCGGACATGGCGAAGGTCGCAGCTCGACAGGTCGATGCGCAGAAGCGTCGTGTCGGAAAGGTCCGCGCCGCTGAGATCGGTGCCGGTCAAGGCCGCCCCGGCGAGATTGGCGCCGCGCAGCCGCGAGCCGCGAAGCTTGGCACGCTTGAGGCTGGCGCCGGTGAAGTCGGAAAAGGTGAGGTTGACGTCCGACAGGTCGGCCTCGTCCAGACGGGCCTTGCGAAACACGGTTCGGTCGGCGTCGGCGCCGGTGAAGTCGGCGCCCCATCCGTCCGCCCCCTCGAAATCCGCACCGTCAAGAAGCGCAGCTTTGAAACTGGAGAAACGCAGGTTCGCGCCGCGAAAGATCGCATCCTCCAGCATCGCGCCCTCAAACTCGGCCTGTCCGCCGACTGCGTTCACGAAGGAGGCGCCGCTGAGATCGGCGTTCGAGAAGCGCGCCTCCTCGATCAGCGCGTCGTCGAAGCGCGCGGCGCGGCCGACGCCGTTGGCGACGACGGCGCGTTTCAGATTGGCATGGGTGAGATCGGCGCCCGTGAACGGAAGGCCGGAGAGATCGGCGTCCGCGAGATCGAGCCCCTGCCATTCCGCGTCCCACCAGTCGGGCGGCGAGGGCAGGGCGGCGACGGCCACGGCCAGACGCGGCGCATCCGCCACCGCATCGCGCAGGTTCGCGGCGGGCGACGGGGCGGGCGCATCCCCGCCGCGCGCCACGGCGAGATAGGCGAGAAAGCTCTGGAGGCGCTGGCGGGCGCGCTCTGTGGCGGTGGCGGTGGTGGGCGGGGAGGGCGCCGCGCTCGGTGCGGTCTCGTCGAACAAGGCGCTCATCAGTTGGTGCTCGCAGCAAAGGAGGTGAGATGGGCCGGGAGTGGCGTCAGGCCACGAGGCGGGCTCGCGAGCGGCCGTGGCGAAGCGAAGCCGGTGGCGAGCCCGTCTTGGGAAGGGCGGCGGCGAGTGTTGGACAGAGGGCGCGAACGGGTCATTGATGGAGCCTTGGTTCTGCGTAAGGGCAGGCGAGCGGCGAAGGAGAGGGGCGGGATGTTCGGAGCGGGGCAGCGCTTTGCGCCAGACGGGGGCACGGAACCGGTCCGCTCGCCGCCTTCTCCCTGACGCTGGAAACCGTTTCGTGCCAGCCGTCTGGCGACGATATCGCTTTCCCGGCTTTCAGCATGGCAGCCGATTCTGCCTGACGGCACGACCCGCCTTTAGCAGCCCGTTTGAAAACTCGGGCGGGTCGGTCCGACGGTTCTTTTTCGCCGTCGCCTGTCCGCATGGACCGTTGCCAAATCTCGCTGATGCGCTTTAGCATCGACGGCGATCGGCCCCTTGCGACATTCGGAAATCCCGCGCCGGTCCTGCGCTGCCGAGTTTCCGAATATCCGCCGAGCGCACCGCGTCGTCCGCGAACAAGCGCTATCGCAAAGACACACGGAAGCGGCTCGCGATCATCCGGGTTGCCCCGCTCGCGGAGGGTGATCGTGCCGTCCTCGCGTTCCTGGGACGAAACGGTTTCGAGACCGACGCGCGTCTCGTCTCGCACCGCCGCACCCATGGGACGCTCGCGGAACGTCTCGGACGCGATGGGCTTCTCAAAACCTTTGAACGATCGCATGCGGGTGATCCGAGTCATTTGGCAGCTAAGGTTTGGTTCGTGCTCGGACGTGCGGGGGCATGCCGATTTGAGCGGACCGGCAGGCGCCATGCGATCGAGGGCCAAGCACGGGGCCGAGGCGGCGGCGGTTTCCTTGTCGGTCTTCGCAACGACATCAGCCGTCGGAAACCGCCGATGGTCCGCCGCACCTTTGGGCCTCGCGGAGCGGGCTCCCTCCGCCCTGTGCGTCTCACTGCGATCAAACGGCCGCATGCGAATAAGACATCTCGCCCAGCAAGCCACCGTCCGCTCGAACCCACGGCCATGTCGCCTCGTGTCGTCACACCATGGCCGCCGAACGCAAGAACGCGCCACCGTCCGCCGACCCCGAGAGCCGCCGGACGAGGCCGCCGATCAGGTCTTGCCTTCGCCCTCCGTCAGCGCGCGCACATTGGCGGCGACTTCGCGAAGGCTGACCTGGCCTTTGCTGAGGACCTGTGCGGCCGTGTCGAGCTTGCCGCGCTCCTCGGCCGTCAGGTCGCGCGCAGAGAGCACGATCACGGGAATGTCGCGGTCGCTCGGCCGGGCGCGAAGCGCGCGCAGAAAACCGAACCCGTCCATGATCGGCATGGTGAGGTCGAGCAGGATGACGCGCGGCCGCGCCTTGGCCACGGCGTCCAGCGCCTTCTGGCCGTTCTCGGCCTCCGCCACGGTCCAGCCGTCGCGCTCAAGGGTCTGGCGCACCCGGGCCCGCGCGTCGGGATCGTCGTCCACCACGAGGACATCGCCCACCGCCTCGCGGAACCGGTCCATGACCGAGCGGAAGCGCTCCCATTTCACCGGCTTGTCGACATAGTCGGCGGCGCCCAGCGAGGAGGCGAGTCCCCGCTCGCTGACGAAGGTGACCATGACCACGGGAATGTCGGCCAGATCCGGGTCGGCCTTCAGGCGGCCAAGAACGGTCCAGCCGTCCATGCCCGGCATCATGACGTCGAGCAGAATGGCGCGGGGCCGAAGCTCCTTGGCGAGCGCCAGCCCCGTCGCGCCATCGGCGGCGGTGACGGTCGAGAAGCCCTCGCGCGCCAGAAAGCGGGTCATGAGTTCGCGTTGCGCCGTGTCGTCGTCGATCACCAGGACGATCTTGGCGGGATCGACATCGGATACCACCGGCAGCTGGGCGTCGGGCAGGGCCTCCTCGGGCGACAGGGCGTCGGCGATGTTGACGGGGAGGGTGAGCGTGAAGCGGCTGCCGCGCTCGGCCTCGCTTTCCACCGTCACGTCGCCGCCCAGCATGGCCGAGAAGGCTTTGGTCAGCGAGAGGCCGAGACCGGTGCCGCCATATTTGCGCGTGGTCGAGGCGTCAGCCTGGCTGAAGCGTTGGAACAGGCGCTCCAGCTGCTCGGGCGTCATGCCGATGCCGGTGTCGGTGACCGCGAAGATCATCGCCTCGCCCTCGCGCCGGACGCTGAGCGTGATCGTCCCGTCCTGCGTGAACTTGGCGGCGTTGCTGAGGAGGTTCAGCAGGATCTGCCGCACCTTGGTGACGTCGGAATGAAGCGTGCCGACGTCCGCCGCGATGTCGGTGACGAGCCGGTTGTTCTTCTTCTCCACCAGCCGCTGCGCGGTGGTCGCGACATCGGAGACGATCTCGGCGACGTCGAAGGTCTCGGTGTAGATGTCCATCTTGCCGCTCTCGACCTTGGACAGGTCGAGCACGTCGTTGATGAGGCTGAGGAGATGGCGGGCGTTGCTCTCGATCTTGGCGATGTCGCCGGCGAGATCGGCCGCCGCCGCACCGTCCTCCGCCTCCTCGATCAGCATCTCGGCATAGCCGATGATGGCCGAAAGCGGCGTGCGTAGCTCGTGGCTCATATTGGCCAAGAACTGGCTCTTGGCGATGTTCGCTTCCTCGGCCGCCTGCAGCGCATCCATTGCCGCGCGCTCGGCCAGGATCTGCTCGGTCGTCTCGTTGCAGGCGCAGAACAGGCCGATCACGCCCGACTCGTTATCGTAGACCGGCGTGTAGGAAAAGGCGAAATGCGCCTCGGTGGTCTCGCCGTTGCGCTCCACGAAAAGCGTGATGTCGTCGAAATGAACGGATTGGCCCTCATGGACCTGCGCCACCAGCGGCTCGATCTCGTCCCAGACCTCCAGCCAGACCTCGCGGAACGTCTGCCCTAGCGCGGCGGGGTGCTTGCTCTGGAGAAGTTGGATATAGGCGTCGTTGTAAAGCATCGTGCCCGCCGGACCCCAGGCGACATACATGGGCTGACGCGAGGCCAGCATGAGGCCGACGAGCGTTTTGAGCGAGCGCGGCCAGGTGGAGGGCGCGCCGAGATCGGTGGAGGACCAGTCGTAGCTTCGCAGCCGCGCGGCCATCTCGCCGGACCCGGTCAGGAACCTGGAGGATGTCATGGCGAGTTGGGACCCAAACAGAAGCCGCTCCGCAGGATGCGGAGGGCATGAAACGGTTTAGATATGCAACTCGGCGGCGGCGGACAGGGACAGGCGGCCGACTATTCGCGGTCCTGGGCTGCGACAGGATTGCACGGGGATGCGGGTCTGGGTCCGGTGGGAGCGGGGGAGGGGAGGGCGAGCCGGGATCGTCGATCTTCTCAGCGCTTCGAAGTCCTGCCTTGATCGCCACGCGAACCCACGCCCCTTCTGATCTGGACGCGGGGCAAAACCTGTCTGGGTCGTTCGCTCGCTCGTGTCGTAGCCAAGGTTGGCCGATGCCCCCTCACGTCCTTCTTGCTTTGCTCGTCGTCAACGAACGAACCCCCCTTCCTTTTCTCCGTCGGCAGGTCCCGTCCCAGTTCTTTTAAGACTGTTTGACAACCCGATCGGGGCGGTCTGTCGGCGCTTTTTCCGCCGACGCCCGTCCGTGAGGATTGGTGCCAATCCTTGCGGATGCGTCCCCGCATCCCTCAAGCTTCGCTCTTCAGAGCGAACAAAAACCCTCTCCCATTATCCGCGAACAGGCCTTGGCCCGAGCTCCGAGCGCGGTGTCCAAGCCAGAAGCCGCATGGCGTTGGCGGTCACCAGCACGGTCGCGCCCGTGTCGGCCAGGATGGCGGGCCAGAGGCCGGTGAGGCCGACGATCGTGGTAACGAGGAAGACGGCCTTGAGCCCCAGCGCCAGCGCGATGTTGACGCGGATATTGCCCATGACGCGCTTCGACAGGGCGATCATGTCTGGGATGTCCTGAACCCGGCCGTGCAGAATGGCGGCGTCGGCGGTCTCCAGAGCGACGTCGGTGCCCCCGCCCATGGCGATGCCGAGATCGGCGGCAGCCAGCGCGGGCGCGTCGTTGATGCCGTCGCCGACCTTGGCGACTTTGAACCCCTGCGCCTGAAGCTCGCGCACGATCCGCTGCTTATCCTGCGGCAGGAGCCCCGCCCGCACCTCCAAACCCAGATCGGCGGCGACGGCCCCGGCCGCGCGCGCATTGTCGCCGGTCAGCATGATCGTGCGAAGGCCGTCGGCATGAAGGCGCGCGAGCGCGGATTTGGCGTCCGGCCGCGCTTCGTCGCGCAGCGCGATGAAGCCGGCCACCGCGCCCGCAAGCACCACGACCGACACGGTCTTGCCCTCGGCATTCAGCGCCTCGATCGCCTCGCGTTGCTCATGCGTCAGCTCGCCGCGCCGGGCGGCGGCCTTCGGCGAGCCGAGAAACACGCGTTCGCCGCCGACGCCGCCCTCGACCCCCTCGCCGGGCAGCGCGTGCGCGTCGAACGAGGGCGGGGCGGGCGCCCGGTCGGCCTTGGCCCGCGCGAGGATCGCCAGCGCCAGCGGGTGGCTCGACCCTTGTTCCAGAGACGCCGCCAGGGACAGGACCTGCGGCGCGGAGCGGCTGCCGGCCACGATGTCGGTCACCACCGGCCGCCCTGCCGTCAACGTGCCCGTCTTGTCGAAGGCGATGGCCGTGATGCGCCCGAGGCTCTCCAGCACCGCGCCGCCCTTCATCAGGAGGCCGCGGCGGGCGCCCGCC